>NZ_JBKVPW010000012.1:0-118977 GCF_046968865.1 Gallintestinimicrobium sp.
TCACTAACCATGACAAAATCATGATTAAGAAGTCACTTAGAGCATATATCACCGGTGACATACACATCAATATTACTCATATGGAGCAGGCTGTTCAGCACTTCCTCAAATCGTGGCATGAACTGCACTTCATCCAGAAGCAGATAGTATTTACCATCGTCTTTCATGGCATCCTTGATGTACTTGAAGCATACCTTGGGATCTCTTAATTCCTCGTTCTCAATACCATCCAATGCAATTTCAATAATATGATCAACATCAACGCCGTTCTCCAGTAAGTATCTCTTAAAGATGGTAAACAGCAAAAAGGATTTGCCACATCTACGAATGCCGGTAATCACCTTTATCATTCCATTATCTTTTCGCTCAATCAGCTGTTGTAGGTAAGCGTCTCTTTTAATCTCCATTGTTACACTCCCCATTTCCGTGCATCTGCACGTTTTTTAGTAATGATATTCTATCACAAAACAAGTTGAATTTTAATATCCATTCCCATTTTATGTGCATCTGCACGTTTTTATGTATTGTTTTTTCCCGGGGTCAGGCACTGGATGCTTTCAGTTACCAAACTAAAGAGGCACTCTTTCATTATGAACACTTTTCCATCAAATATAAAACAAAAATTCAACTCTACTATTCCGGATATGGCAGATCATCCTGGGCTCTTTACCCCAAAAAAGTACTTGCGATGTAGCATTTATATTATTACTAATAATACTATCATTTATGATTATCCTAAAACAATAGAATGCACGCTCTGCGAGCATTCTATTGTCATGTATTCTTCTTCCGGTTTATTGTTGTACTTATACTTTGCCATAACAACAAGGTATCCGTTGTCCCACTCCTTCACAGTTATATATCGCTCTGATCATACAGTATATCCAACCGTGGTGCTATTTCGCGTATATCGCTCCAACGATTTTTCCTCGAATACCGCAGGGCAGCAGCTTGCAGAGCAGGCTAAGGAACTTGTACTGCGCTCCTGCCACACAAATCGGCTTGCACTTCTTCTCTGCGATTTTCGCGATGTATGCACCGATCACTTCCGGGTTCGCGCCATTCTGCTCGTCTTTCTCCATCTGACTAACACTGCGTGAGATTCTGCCTCCGTATTCCTTGTCGCCAACGATTACCTTCTGCCGTGCCTGCGTGAAGCCTGTGTGGATATCACCCAGCTCAACAACTGTCACCTGAATACCATAAGGCTTTACCTCATTGTCCAGCGCGCAGGAGTACGAGGAAATCGCCGCTTTGCTGGCGGAGTAGCTTCCCTGCTTCCGAAAGAATCTCGCCTACTGCCTTCTGAACCGCATTTTCATCGGTCACATCCACGCTGATGTGTTTTATTCCGTCCTGCGGTACATTTCGGCGGCTGAATTCATAGACTGCAAACCCAGCATTTTTCAGTGCCGCGGCCGTACTGCGTCCGATGCCGGAACTGCCTCCCGTTACAAGAGCTGTTTTCATTGCTTTTCTCCATTTTTTTCATCCTTCGTCAATGTCGCCATAAGCAGTTTTCTGGATTCCTGCTGGAATGTAATCATCTCATTCCAATGGCTATTTCGTACCGCCGTGCTCAACTCCTGGCGAATTTCCTCATTTGGCACAAAGGCTGTTCCATTTTCTTCGTTGTATCCAAGATAGCCCAGATGAATCAGATAAGTTATAACGTCATCCCTGTTCTGAATTTTCGCTGGATCATTCTTAAAGCTTGCTGTGTTGACCTCGACCTCTGCGCCAGATAGCATCTCAATAATAGCCGTTTTCAATCCGTCAAAGTTCATACAAATCAACGGAACCACAACCTCATACGAGCCAGTTTCCGACCAATAACTTCTGAACTTTCCTTTTGTCATCAGGCTAACAACTGCTTTGGGATTATAGACCTGATAGCCATCCAGTAAATATCCATCGTACCATTTCTTCACTTTTTCAAAATCTCTGTTGTACTCTTTACAGAGGTCTTTCACTTCATTTTCAGTGAAGCCAATATACGGTGCCAATCCGAACGCCTGAAGCATTGTGAACTCGTCAAGATTATTTACCGCAGACTGAGCTTTTTCCTTTTTTATTGGCAGAATTCCCGTAAGATAAGCAAGTTGGATATATTTTGTCGGCTCAGTTCCCTTGAACATCCCACGCAGGAAGTTAATGTACTCATCCTGAATGGTTTCGCTCATTTCACCGTCTCGAATCAGAACATCCCATTCATCAATAATGATGATGAACTTTTGACCGGTTCTTTCTTTGACTCGTGATAGAGCGTCCGGAAGTCTTACCCCCTCTGCCGGAAGAGTTCCCGGGTAGATTTCCCGAAGCTCATCCAATACGCTTTTAGTGATAAATGGAACCACTTCATCAGCGTTTCCGCAGTTGGCAAGAAACCACTGAATATCAATATGAATCACATCGTACTTATTGAGGTGCCGCTTAAAATCTGATGCTTTTGCTATTTCCAGACCAGAGAACATTTTCTCCGAATCGCAACCCTTGCTATAATACGCCGCCAGCATATTAGCTGCATATGACTTTCCAAATCTCCGAGGACGACTATTGCAAATATAGCCATCCATCGTATCAAGAACGCTATTGGTAAAATTGATCAGTCCGGTCTTATCCACGTATATTCTGGAATTCAGAGCAACTTGAAATGCACTGTTATCTGGATTAACAAATCTTCCCATGCAGTTCAAACTCCTTTCTGGAGCTGTCTCTTATAAAAGGCTACAACTCACCCATTGTGCATTGATTTTACCATTTAGCAGGTCAAATAGCAAGTCAACAAGTCCACGTACTGCCACTGTGCTCACGGCGGGCGCCAGTCACCTTAAATTTTTCATTGCTTATCAGTCTTTTGCTTCGGATGCTTCATCTTCTCCTGCACTTCGTCTGGTACATCGATCAGGCCGAATCGGTAGAACATTCCGAATATGTAAGTTACGCCTCGGATATCCCCCAGAGCCTTTGGCCTATCCACTACTTTCTCTTTCCTATTTCCCAGTGCCAGCAGCACCGAGCTCCATGCCAGACTTTTGCTGTTCTTTCTGCGGTCGATCCAGAGCTCCTTTGTGTATTCGCCGTTCTTACCTTTGCGTACCTCATAAGAAAACGGCAAGCCGGAATAGGTTTTAAATTTTACCCCAGCATAGGCCACAACTACGCTCCAGAAGTTTTCTTCTGTCGGATCAGCCCTCCATCGCTTCATTGCTCTGTATCTCCGCTGCCGCTCTGCTCCAACACTAATCTTCTCTTTTTCCGTACCTGGAAAGTACACGCCTTTTTTATAAGGCAGGTACGAGGTGATGGATGCTTTGGAAAGGTCAAGGGCTGCTGCGGTTGATAGCAATGCGGTTTTATAGTCTTGTGTTTCCCGGTACTTTTCAAAAGCGTCCTGCACCTTCTCCGCCACATCCGACTCATACACACCGGCCGTGATGAGTAGCTTCCGTACCTTGATTGGATTTAATCCCAGCTCATCGGCAATGGCCTGCAAGGACATCTCAGAATCATAAAGCGCCACAGCACTTTCCATCTGCTCTTTCAGGTTCTTTCCGGCATTGAACTCCGGCTTCAGCTTCTTTCGACCGCCGCCGGGCTTCCGTGGTTTATATGCTCTTTTCTCTCCCATATTATCCTTTTCTATTTCCATCACAATCTATATGACATCCTTCAAAATATACCGTGTGAACTCCTGAAGTTTCGTTTGTCCACACGGCATGATTTTCTCATGGGCGAAGTTCCTTGACGATAGTCTGAAACTCCTGCTCTGTATCCACAAAATGATAAGGTGCATATTCGCCATATGCTGTTGGCCTGCTGATTGTTACAAGCTGTATTCCCTTATAACCAACGACCTTATTCAATTCCCTCTTTAATTCTACCAGATGCTTTCCATGCGTTGTTTTCAGAGCAAAACAGCCATGTGCATCACGATCTTTCGCTACCAGATAACACATTATTCAGCACCTCCTTCATATTGTAGGACTTAAGATCTTCATTGATGCCGGCAGCCTGCTTGCGGACGTTTGGCTCGGCTAGGTCGAATGCTTTCAGAATCGACTTCTGCGTTGCCGTCACTGCGTAATCCATAGAGTACTCGCGGTCGATGTGCCGCACGATTTCGATCTTTTCAAGTTCGTGGATCGCGGCAGGCACGGTCATGTAGTTCTCTTTGTGATGTGTTTTCAGCATCTGTTCCTTGAGCAGGAAGTGCATCCGGTTTCGAATGATCAGTGCTACAAACTCGATGAAGATCTTTGCATGTAGCGCCTCATTGGTCTGGCAGCGCATAGTTCTGTCACCGAGGAAGGTTTTATCTTCCCTGAAGAGTTCTTCGGATGCATCCCGGCTCTTATAGAGATCGAGTGCATCCGAAGAACTCAACTTCTCGGATGTAATGATGACGAAGTACCCACACAGAGATATCTCCTCATCGATGACCTCATAACGTTCCCGGCCATACATAAACTTTTCGTCATCCTGACCTTCATGATAAAAGATCAGATCGAAATACCTGCCGAACTCCTTGGAGAGATTCAGCTTCATCCCCTGATGCTCGCGAAGGTACAGCGCCATCCGGTCGATCTTTTCTTCTACATTCTCTCGTTCGGAAGTCTGCTTCCATTCGTTATAGAAAATGTGGAAATAGCGCTTCTTCTCATCCGAAGGATACAGCTGGTGCTCCACGGTGAGTCCATTCACCTTGTAATCACGCAGGCTGAACTCACGCTTTTCTTCGAAGCTGCCTTTGACCGACAGGACGAGATCACGGACCAGAGATTTCATCCCCTTCATCATGATGATGAACTCGTAACCGTTCTTATCCATGAAGTGGATGTTTTCTTTGCTGAAGTATCCTCGATCAAGGATGAAACCGACCTGACGGTATCCATAGCCCTTTGCCTTCTCCAGCATCTGCTGGAGCTGAGAGACATCGACGATGCTTCCGGGATACTCCTCATAGTAAAGAGGCTCGGAGTTGTTATGGTCATAGGCGATTGAGTAGTTCAGGACCGGCTTTCCGTCGTCATCCTTCGGATGACCGATCTCGACACACTCCAGATCACCTACCTGGCAGTTCTTGTTGGTCGAATCATACGTGATATAGATCTTTTCACGGTGATCATGCCGGTTGTTCCATTCATTCTGGAAAGCGATGCACTGGTCTCTCGTAATACTGTTAATAAACGAAGAGACCTTGGAATCACTGTACAGCTTCATCCCCTGCGTAAACAGCGGATGATTGTACGCATAATCCGGATAGTACTGACCGGCGTTGTTTTCCGTAACGATGGAATATGCTGCCAGATCCAGGAAGAGACCAGCTTCCTTTCCAATCAGTCGTCCGATGATCTCATCCAGATGATACTCGGCAATGACCTTGCGGATCACGATGAATGCTCCGATTCTGAGACAGGCGCTCCGATCAGCGATTTCCCGGGTCTCCGGAAGTACCGCTTCAGGAAAGTATTTTAGGAAGTTAGTGTTTGGATACATCGTCTCAGCAGAAGCATCCAGGCACTTGCCGATCGTCGTATTCTTCGGAACGGTGTAATGCTTATCCGCACTGTACTTGCGATCGTAAGCGTAGTAAATATAGGTTATTCCACGAATTGTTTTCCGTGTGATTCCATGTCTGGAATCAGGAATTTTGACCTCATAATCGAGATACATGGTGCCCTCCTAACGAGAGTTAATTATCGAGGAAGTTCACAGACATCGACGCCTATGATACCTGTCTGAACGGCTATAAACACTGCTATGCCAACCAGACGCCGCAGAGGGCTTTCGTCAACTGCAAATATCACGATCCGGTCTCTCCTCTTCTGCTCGGCCATCTGCGTCCCATCATCCGGGGAACGTAGAAAAGCTTTCTGCAAAAGGGTTCTCCCCGAAAGGGCAGATCCGAAACGGATTTTCAGCAGCTATCTCTTTTTTAGGAGGGACTCTGTCCGAACAGGTATAGGAGCAAGCAGCGGAATCCGGGAAGCGGCCGCCGGCCGTTTCCCGGAAGATCTGTGAAAGGAAAAAATATGATAAACGTCAAAGATCTCAGCCAGCGTCTGCTTTCTGCCTGCGGAACGCTCCATCGATGACCTAACGATTCTTTCTTTTACCGTCATGCTTCAGGCAGTACCGGTACGGGACGCCATCCGGGATTTTTTATAATTTAAACCGTTTCTCCTTCTATAATCTGAGGTCTTATATAGTTTTTGTAATGCACTTTTCTTCCGGAAGCTTTTTCATGCATAAGTTCTATACATTTTTCTCCCTGTTGTTCCGGAAAAAGATTGACTGTTGCCAGACTGTTTTTTATATACTTCCGGCTATTACAACCGTCGATTCCCAGTAATGCTATTTTTTCCGGAATTCTATATCCCTTTCCAGTCAGAAATGCATACATTCCCAATGCCAATTCATCATTAAAGCAAATTACTGCCACTTTCTCCGTTACCACTAGGTCCTGCATGTACTTTTTCGCAATTTCCTGTCCGATCGAAAAGGCATCTTTTCCTATGGAATTTAAACTTTTTATTGTCTGAACTATATCAATATCCGAATTATAAACATTTAATCCGTCAACATATAAGACCTTCGGAGTCAGCATGCTTTCTTCCATTTTGCTCATGTAAGCTTTTATGCGAATGTTATCCAGATCGTCAACTGCCGATGCAAACCATATTTTTTTCTTTCCCTTTTTTCTCAAATAATGAATCGCCTTATTTAAAACCTCTAACATGTCCACTGTTACACAAGGCAAAGCCTGACAAAGTTTAAAAGAAGAACCGGTGTACAGGTACATCATAAAAATATCATTTCTTTTTCCATAGTTTTTGAGATAATACTGGGCTATAAATTCATTTGAAAAAACTATCCCATTGGAAAAATGTTCTATATTGTCAAAGTCAAATTTGCCGCACAGGACTACCCTCATATCATACTGTTGTGCCTTTTTTACCATACCTCTATATACCATGATATAAAATGGATTCAACAAATCCTCGACAAAAAAAACGATTTCCTTGACCCCCGTCTTTTCGTTATCCGGAAAATATGACAATGATTTATATTTTAATTTTTCCAAAGACTCCTTGACTTTTTTCCTGCTCTTTTCCGAGACGTAACCCTGATTGTTAATTACCCTTGAAACTGTGGCAATACTTACATTAGCATCTTTCGCAATTTCTTTATAACGGACCATGTAAAACCGCCTCCTTGCTCCCGTACTTTTTGCTACGTATAAATTCTACAATATTGTCATATGGCAATGCAACCCTATAAATCAGAACCAAAGTCCATGGCTTTTAGACCTCAAATGGAGATTTTCCTTCACACCCGGGGAAAAATTATGTGTAAATTTTTTCATATTTTTCCATGTAGTATTTTCAAAATAACTGTATTATATTTCTTTATAAGCAATGATCATTGTGCTATTTGATTATATTATTTCACAAGCGTAGAAGTAATTTGGTACATTTTTCTATTAGGAGGAGGTTGAAAAATGGGAAATTTTTTTAAATCGATCGCAGTTCTTTTGTCTGTTCCGTTATTGTTATCAGGCTGTAATTCTTCCGCGACTTCTGCTGAAAATCAACAAAGTAGCATTCAGGAAGAGGAGAACCTGTCCGACAATGCAAACGAAAATACCTCTACCGAAGCTTCAAAAGAACAGATCACATTAACCTTCAGTTACTGGGGAGACAAAAATGAACTCGCCTGTAAGGAGGAATTGATCAAAGATTTTGAGGCAGCGCATCCCAACATCAAGATCGAAGCAACCTATACGGACGGAGTAAGCTATCATACGAAGCTTCAGACATTCTTTACCTCCGGAGCGGCCCCTGACGTCATAAGCATTGCAGGCGACATCATGTATGATTTTGCTGAGGAAGGTGTCTTTGAAGATCTCACACCATATATTGAGAGAGATCAGGTTGCCGGGCAATGGGCAGATGGTTCTCTTGATATTTTTACCAAACATGGGAAAATATATGCTGCTCCTTATGTCAGTAAGGTTTTTGCTATGGCGTACAATAAGGATATTTTTGATGCAGCAGGATTAGCATATCCGACCGAATCCTGGACAGAAGAAGATTTCGTCAATATTACCCGGCAGCTGACGACTGGAGAAGGGGTGAATAAAATATACGGGACCAAGCTTACTGATGGTTCCAAAATGATACGGGATCTTTATGGACAGATGCCCCTGTATGATGTGGAAAATAAGAAAATGCAGGCAGAAGGGAATGATTATTTTAAACATGCGTTTTCTTTATATACCGATTTAATCATTGGCGGATATTCTCCTTCTGATCTGGAAACAGATTCCATAGGCGGCGGATTTGAAACCGGGAAGTTTGCCACAGCACTCTGTGCTACCTGGGATATAAACAGCTGGGAGGAGTTGATCGGAGATTCTTTTAAATGGGACGTTGTACAGTTACCTTCCAATACAGACTATGGCCCATGGACATATCCTGCTTACACGGATGGAATGGCCATTTCCAGCACATCTGAGCATAAAGAAGCGGCCTGGGAGTTTATAAAATGGAATACCCTTTCAGAAGAATCGCAGGAAAAAATTTCTCAGCTTGGCGTTCCGGTTTTAAAAAGCTATGTGGAAAGCGACAATTATCTGAACGATTTTCCGAACAGCTACGCCGTCAAATACAATAAAGAGGCTTTTGCAGATATGATGAATCGCGCGGCCGGTCAGGAAAGCCTTGGAATATGGGCTGAAATAAATGACGAATTAACCAAGCAGTATAATGCTGTCTCTTTGTCAGAGACGACTGTGGATGAAGCAATCGCTGTCCTGCAGAAAAAAGGTGAAAGCGTTCTCGAATAACTTGAAAGGGACAAGGCGAGATGGAGTTATATGATTTCATCATATAGCTTCATCCGCCTCCCGCAAAATCAATACACCGTTATGAGGATTATCTGTATGACCAGAAAAAAGAAACATCAATCTACTTTTTTAAAAAAAGAAGAACGCGCATTCTGGGGATTTATTTCTCCCTGGTTAATCGGTTTTATTTTACTGACCTTTGGTCCTATGCTTTATTCTTTTTATGCATCCTTTACAAATTGGAACGGTATCAAGGCTCCGGAATTTATCGGATTGGAAAATTATAGAAGAATGTTCATGGACGATGAAAAATTTCTGATAAGCCTGAAAAACACTGCAGTATATACCGTCATATCCGTTCCGGTAAATCTGATCATTGCTCTTGTGCTGGCAATATTATTAAATCGTCCATATCGCGGCCGAACAATCTTCAGATCGCTTTTATATCTTCCTTCCGTATGTGCCGGCATTGCGATATTTATCGTGTGGACAAACCTATTTAATCCATATCAGGGATTCCTTAATTATCTGCTTTCTTTAATAGGAATTACCGGACCAGATTGGCTTCAGGCCCCCAAATGGGCAATGCCGTCATTGATACTGATGAATGTTACATTCTGCGGATCAACTATGCTGATTTTTTTGGCAGGACTGCAAAATGTTCCTGAAATGCTTTACGAAGCTGCCAAGGTAGATGGTGCCAATACCATACATATGTTTTTTAAGATTACCTTGCCGTTGGTAAGCCCCGTGATTTTCTATAATCTTATCATGTCCATGATAAGTGCTTTACAAATTTTTACTCAGCCCATGGTCATGACCAAAGGCGGGCCTATCGATGCGACATATGTATATGGACTACATTTGTATAACAATGCTTTTCGCTATTTTGACTTTGGATATTCCTGCGCTTTATCATGGGGACTATTTCTTGTGATAATGCTTCTCAGTCTTGCGATCATACGTTCTTCAAATGTATGGGTTTATTTAGAAAAGTAAGGAGACCGTTGTATGAAACATACAAAAAAAGCTCTCTTTTTCAGATTATTATGGTACATTATAATGATCTTGGTATCACTTGTTTTCTGTTTCCCTGTTTTATATTTAATCTTTACCGGATTTAAAACTCCTCAGGAAACCGTGGCCTTTCCCCCTACACTGATTCCTAAAAAATGGACCTTATCCGCATATGAAGAAGGGCTTTCTTCAGGAATTTTCAGCAAATATCTGCTGAACAGCATTTTCGTTTCCGGGATGGTCGTAATAGGAACAGTCAGCAGTGCAGCTTTAGTCGGTTTTGGCTTTGCCCGATTACGTTCCAGAATGAAAAATTTTTTGTTTATGCTTGTTCTTGCAACAATGATGATCCCGAGCAGTGTGACTTTGATTCCCGTATATTCTATTTATTCCAAAATAGGATGGATCGATACCTACCTTCCTTTGATCGTTCCTGCTTTTACAGGAGGGGGCGCATTCTCAATCTTTCTGATAAAACAGTTTTTTGAGGCAATTCCAAATGAATTGGTTGAGTCTTCTAAAATTGACGGTGCAGGATGGTTTACTATTTTTTGGAAAATGTTTCTTCCAAACTCAAAGCCTGTTCTTTTGGTAGTAATAATCTTTGCATTTGTAAACAGCTGGAATGATTTTTTTGCGCCATTGATTTTCTTAATCAATCCGGAAAAATTTACCGTTGCCATCGGACTGAATACTTTCAGAAATTCATATGGTGCCGCCATGGATATTGCTCCCCTTATGGCAATGGCAACTTTGTCAGTACTTCCAATTCTTCTTCTTTTTGTTTTTGCTCAAAAATATTTTGTCCAGGGAATCACAACCACAGGATTAAAGTAAACATTTTCCAGGAAAGGAGAAATCTATTATGAAGCTTTTTGAGTATTTCAACAGTGAACCGAGGTGGTTCAGCTTCGAAAATCCAGATGCCAAAAGAGGTGCAGCGGCAAAAGAAAATCATGGTGCAAAGGGCCATGCTTTTGAATATTTTTCTCAGGGAGAAACCAAAGTGCTCGCGGATTTTTCCGGAATGGGAGTTATCCGCAGGATCTGGATAACGTTCGACGGCCTTGATGACAAAAACATTGCGGCAAGAATCTTAAATTCCGTTTCTATTCAGATGTATTGGGACCATGAAGATAGACCGTCCGTTGATGTACCTGTAGGGAATTTTTTCCTGTTCGGAGCCGGAGCCTTAAAACCTTATGAAAACGAACTGTTTTCCTCTCCGGAAGGCCGTTCCTTTGTCTGCTATATTCCCATGCCATTTTGTGAGCATGCCAGAATACAGCTTGTAAATCGGACCGGCTTTGATATAAAACGGCTATACTATGATGTAGATATGACTCTGGAAGATGTCGAAAATCCTCTCTATTTCCAGACAGTCTATAAAGAAGTGTCGAACGAGCTCCTGCATGATATTACCATTTTTGATAAATCCGTTGGGAAAGGCCGATTTTTAGGAATGAACGTTACAGCCATCTTTAACCCTGACTATGAAAAGTACTGGTTTGGGGAGAGCGAAGTTAAGGTCTATTTCGATGGAGATTCCGATTATCCCACTTTAGCCGGAACCGGAGTCGAGGACTATATCGGAACTGCATGGGGACAGAATGAATTCATTGGCCGTTATCAAGGATGCATCACCTTTAATTCAGAAAAAACCAGTTTTTATCGGTTTCACATTGTGGACCCCATATTTTTTAGAAAAGGCTGCAAAGTTACAATGCAGACAATAGGCGGAGCGCCCAAAAAAGAAGTTTTAAGATTTTTAGCAGAAAACAAACAGCTCTGCCCTGTCACTGCGGATGTTGATGGACATATTTTGCACCTTTATCGACAGGAAATCGAATGGAACAAAATCCCCGATGATTCCTGGGTGAATTTCTACAGATGCGACACCTATCATACCGTAGCATATTTATATGTAGAACGCTGACAAGCGGAAAAGAAAGAAGGGCGATGACCGGCTTCATTGCGAAGCAGCGGGCATCGCTCTTCTATATTTGATTATTCCGGGGATCTCATAACACCGGATTGCCGGTATCCGTTCCTTCGGAACAGGGGTACATTTGAACCGTAATATTCAATTTAGAGTGTGGCATAAAAAGACTAATTAGCCAAGGCGCAGGATTTGACGTTTACCGGGGTCAGGCACTGGATGCCCCAAATTTTCAAAAGGAGAACATCTTTCTTGTAAAAAAATAAAGGCACCTATTATTAGGTGCCTTTACGCCAAATACATGGCTACTGGCTTCCGTACGCCAGCTTTACCGTACTATTATTATACACGGTAGCCTTAGAAATGCAAGTCTTTTTATAAATTCATCCAAACTTTTAAATTTTTTCGTCCCATTTTTGCCAATATTTTATCTGCGATTTCTTTTCTTCTCTTTCCTAACATCTTCAAATAAAATAAAAGAATTTCCCTTTTTATATCAGAAACGGTTCCGAATACACGAAATATTCTCACAACATCTAAATAGTTTATATCTCCATGTGATAAGTTTGCTTTAACAGTTATATCATTTAAATAATTCAGTCCTTTACTTCTCTTCAATCTAAAGCGTGTAATTAACTCTAAATGAGCACATTGATTTCTAACTTCTTTTAATACAAATAATGCTTGTTCGAATAAATCTGCATCGACCAATTCAAGTCCAAAATCTTTCAACACCTTTTCTTTTACTGTATCATCCAAAAAAATAAATGTATAATACAAGCTTCCTAACGGCAGTGCTTTTATTACTACCCAAAATGGAGGATTCTTGTACTGCCCAACATATTCCCTCTCTAGCTTCAGCTCATCAATAAAGGACTTTCTCTTTACTTTTCCATGAACATCTACTTGCGTTTGCCGAAATAAATCAAACCTTAAAAATATATTCTTTAAATGTACATCTGTCGGTTTTTTATAATATTTCGGATCTGTATAATTCATGGTATCTTTTGCCGATGAACAATACTTGCTTGTAAAATTATACGCTATTGAAGTGCGCAATCTCGATTCTATATCAAAAATTTTAAATAATGTGTCTTTTTTCAACGTCAAATCAAAAAAATACAAATCTTTAAAATCTTCAAAGTAAATATTTTCATATTCCTTTACTCCCACATTTTTCTTAAGTAAAATACTTTCAAATCCATTTATTACGTCGAAATAATTGTATTTTTTTAATATATCTACAGCCTTCTTTTTATTTTTAAACTGCAATCCTCTTTTCTCAAGACCTTCAATTTGCTCATCTATTGTCCTAAAATCTTTAGTATCCGGCATATATTTACCTCAAAATAATTTTTATTTTCTGTCTTACCGTATATCTATTTCCGATTCTTGATTATCATTTTGAAAATCTTGTATATATCTTTGTCTGCTTAAATCCTGTGCTGCCTTTTCGCTCGAATTTTCCCATCTATACCAAACTCCGCCAAGCAACAACAGTATCAGAACATCTCCAATAAACATCACCAGATTGTCCTTTATAAAATTCCGGAACGCCCATTTTACCGTCCTCGATGTTTTCCAGTGTATAATTACTTTAACACCATCTATCAACACCCCTATTACATTCATGAATATGAAACCAGTAATTATGCACTGACCTCTTTTCTGTCAAGCAAGGACATCTCTTTCTTGCTCCCGTGCCTGCATCCCTGAATATTACGGTGCGGCAGCGCCGCCAGTCCGGTGTGGCTGGAAGGCATGATCAGTTCCAAGCGGAATCAGTGCTCAGGTCGAGCGGAATTTGCACATGCGCTTTAGCCTCCTCTAAAAAACTAATAGTTTTTTCGTGTCATTTAGAGTGTGGCATAAAAAAACTAATTAGCCAAGGCGTAGGATTTGACGTTTACGCAATGTGTGCGCCGCTTCGATTTCCAGCGCCGATTACAATCAACTTATCTGACCAGGCGCTGATAAGTCGGTTTCTTCGTGGAAAAGTATACTGGCTCGGACGAACTCCAGGCGGATATTCAGATAATAAAAGGCCTTTCTCCTCTATCCTTTCCATCAGTCGAATATATCCTTTTTTCCTGTGGTCAGGCACCGGATGCTCCCCGGATGCTATGAATGCATCTATTCCCTGTATTGCAAAACTCCTTACCACGGTAGCCACATCGCATCATCTTCTATCATTCTTCCATCCTTCTGCTCCTGCATAATATATTTGTGTCCTGTATCTGCAACAAATTTCCGATAACGCATTACACTATTATTTTTAAAATAAGCCAGTGTCTTCGACACCATTGTGATCTTATCATCGGAAAGGCCGATCATTGTTCGGTAACTGCTCCAGCGATATTCCTCCGGATATTTGACCATGCCTGCTTTTACCGGGTTCAAATGTATATACCGACTGGTCTGCAAAAAATAGGAGTCCTCTTTTACCAGACAGGATTTATATCGTCCCTCAAACACATATTGCAGTTCTCCTCACTCCACGGTGCATCAGATGATAAATTGCACCTGGAAACCATATTCTCCTCTTTCTTGCCATAATCCTTTCGTTTTTCTGTTGAAACACATCGTTTTTTATCACATTGTCATCTATGATTTTCTGCAAAAAATGAGGGACTTTCTAATTCCCTCATTTTCTCCGGCGTCACTCTTGCTCTTTGAGGTCACAGATTTTTATGTCTATATGCTTTCCCAGGGCGTTTGCATATTTTTCCAGTACTACAAGCGTAGGAATCCTGCTTCCGCTCTCGAATCGCGCCAGATTCGATGACAACACTCCCATAATGTCTGCGATCTCCTGCTGAGTCATATTCTGGCGATGTCTTTCCTCCACCAGCTTCTTAATGATTTCTGAGGAATGATACAGCATCCGTTCCTGTATTTTCTCTGTATATACAAGTACCCTTCTCTCGCGTGCTTCCTTCTCTGCGATATAACTTTCTATATTGTACTGCATAGATTTTTCTCTCCATCACCCGGTTGCTTTTTGTAAGCGTATCATCTATGACATGGTTATACAACCACTTTTTCTTTTATTCTTCCGATTTCATAGAAATTTTAGAGTTTTTTTATTGTTTTTTCCCGGGGTCAGGCACTGGATACTTCTATAGTAAATCAGCATATCCTAATCTCACCAATCTGGAACATCCCTTCCTCTTCAACAACATCTTCCGGATGGATCACAAAACAAATTTCTTTTATCTGAGTCAATGCCTTACTGCGCATCTCTTTTAACGGTATGCTCAATTTATTTTCTCCATAAACTACCGGCAGCTTAAACGTTTCTAAAACACTCTGGCCCGTGTATTTAAACTCTACATATATCCTCATCAAAGAATTTGTAAAACTGGTCAGCACAAATGTAAATTCCGCCGCATCATTGAAATCCAGATAACGCCCAAGATCAATCGTATCTACATATTTCATAACCATACTTATAAAACTGGGCTTTTTTACCTCCATCTTCTCATAAGGGTTCACATTATAATTAACGATGATTGCATTATCTTTGACACTATAACTTACCACATCTTCTTTCCGCTTAAAATCAATGCTGTCATCAAAATAAGTCCCTATTCTTGCCAGCTCTACGATATTCTGCTTTGTCAAAAATATTTGATCCAATTCAGCTTTAAAAGAATGCAATTTCCTGTTTACTCCCGCTCCAATATGGACACCTTTTTCTGCCGACAGATATTCCAGCAGGCTTTTTATATCATCCTCATCATTCATTTCACCCGTCTGGATATTCGCCATAGGCGTCCCAGATAGCGCCTGTCCCCTCGTGACAGGATGTAAAGCAAACGGCATGATATACTCTTCCCCTTCCTTTTCGTACTTGTTGAAAAAATAGGAATATGCAACCCCCAGCTCAATCATGCAAAATCTGCTTTCATAATATTCTTTGCTCAAAACCGGAATAAATAAGGCACTGGAATTTAATTCTTCAAAAATGGTTTTAATAAAGTCCTTTCCAACCTTAATGCTCCCATTTTCTGAGGAGCAAAAAACCTCAATCTCACTGCTCACAGATTCCAAAAATTCTGCAAACTTTAATACAACTTCCTTGTTTTTCGTTGCGTGACTGATAAAAATACGCATATTCGGTTTCCCTCTCAAAATTGTTTCCGCTTATTGATATACTGCCAAAAAGCACTCAACTATCTCCTACTAAATCAACTTTTCTTTTTTTAAGGCGTTCTCCCCAGGCTCTTCCCTTCTCACCAAAATTACTGATGATATACTCCCTGCATTGTTTTGTATATGCGTTTTGTTCTTTCACTTTCTGCAGATATTGTGTATTTCTGGCACCAAATACATTTTTCATTTTCGAAAGTCGCTGATGCCTTGTACAGCATTCCTTGTGCTGCTGCATATATTCATTTTTTTTCTGCCCGGTTGCGTTTGCAATCTGCCGATTCAAAAAATTTATCTGTTCACTTAATTTGTCACATTCGGTTTTATATTTTACATAAACATCACGTATACTTTCCTGCTGCCGTTTTATGCTATCCGCCAAAGTAAATGATGCATAATGCACACAAATCCAGTGATGAAAATCTCTTTTCTTCCTCAGATAATTCCATTTATTCTTTATTTCGTTTTGAGAATCCTGTATCTTCCTTTCTATGCGCCCTAATGATTCAGCTCCCTGCGATTCCAGTTGTCTTTCATTCTGGTTAATGAGGACCTGCAATTCGTCTAATCTGCGGTACAGATTCGAGAAATCTAATTGTTCCTCCGTAGGTAAAGAACTTAATATCTCATTTCTGTAACCACTGTCACCAAAATCACTTTTTATTCTCCGAGCCGCCCTCCTTTTTCTTGCTTTCGACTTATTATGTACATGGATACCAATAAAGGTAATAACAATAAGCACAAGAACTACTCCAATGATTCCAAGAAGTATAGGTAAAGATATCTTTTCTGAAATACCTTCTCTCAAAGTGTCCATCATATAATCCTCCTAAAATCATTACGTATTTTTATATATTCTTCAAAAGGCACATAATCTGGTTCAAGCAGTTTATCCACCACATCAATCAAAGCAGCAAACCGCATATCACTCAGCCTGTCCGTATTATCAATAATCCTGCCGCAGATCATCTCAGCCGCATGAATTTTGCTCAGTCCCCTTTGGTTCAGGTCATGCAGCATCTCCCTATACGCCCCACAAACCATCTCTTCTTCACGCAATACATCTCTGTATCTTTGGTCCATTCCAGCTGTAACAGACTGCGTATAACGATCTATTTCCCTTATGGCATGATAGGTTTCCTCCTCCATTCTCCGTGAAGCATAACGGAAACTTTGGCCGATTTGGTCTACCTTGTTCTGATATTGCCTGTCAACATAGAGCGTCAGCACTTTATTCTGCAGTTTATATTGGTTATCCACTTTCTGTGCTTCCAAGTCTAACCTCCTCATCTCGACCGCCGCTTTTACCCTTGCTTCTTCCAAACTGTTTGTATATTTGACCATCCTTCTTGCTTCCTTTTTTCCCTGCATCAAGGCATACATCTGAAAAACAGAATTGATCGTAGTGCATACGGTGCCAACCGTACCATCCATGAGTAAATGTGCCACCTCCATAACCCTGTCAAACCCATCTTTTTTCTTTTCCGGAAATGCATCCAACACCGCCTGTGCGTATGGCATTACATCATAAGCCATGATATTCCCCCTTCTGCTTCAGTAGTTATCCTTATTGTACCACATGTTAAAAAACGGAGAAAACTATAATGCAGAACTTTATCAAAAATCTGACTTACCACCTGTGGATCGTGAGATTACCGTAGAGCAGGCACTCATGATCGCCAGAAACCAAGGTTATAAGATCAAGTCAGCAACTGCATAGCCTTAATATATACAATATTCAATTTTTAAAGCGGCCACCGTAAGATGGCTTATTTGTGATGCGATTAAGGTAATGGATACCCTCTACTTCTTATTTTCAATCTTATCTCCTTTATTTGTTTTCCGGGGCCTTGCCGCCCCTTTCACATAGCCAGATTTTCAGGTGCTTTTATAACCATCTGCATCAGGCTTTTTTCATCGTGACCGGGATGTTTTTCTTCCGGGCATATTCCAGCTCCTGCTTCATTCCTTCCGAAAGCTCCGTACCGATCACCCACATCTCATCTGCCTCGTCCAGCCACAGGCTGCCGTAAGCCATACCGAGAAAACGCTCGAACAGCTGGTCATCATTGAGCATCTGTGTAAAATAAAGGTGTGGTGCAAGCGGCAGATACCCGGCATCGATTGCAAGCCTGCAGGCTGTCTGTGCTTTTTCTACATTCCGCTTTCGTTCAGCCTCCGGGTTCTGTCCAATCGGCCGATACGGCGAGCAGATATATACTTTTTTCATTTGTGTGCGCTCCTTTCTGGGGGCTTGTCGCCCCCTTACACTTAGTCAGGTTTGAGGGGTGAAATTATAACCCCATACCCTTACGAAGATTTTTGAGTGCTGCATCCAGATGCTTATGGACCATCGGCTGGGAACAGTTCATCTTCTCTGCCATCTCCGCCTGTGTCTGATCCGGATCTTCATAGAAGGCATGCTGGATCACTTCTCTCTGCTTATCCGTCAGCTTCTTCTTTGTTTCTTCCAGCTTCCTGCACAGTTCCTCTTCCCGTTCCTCTGCCTCCTGCACATCCGTAAAATCCGGTGTGACTGCTTTATTCTCCCAGTCCGTACCATCGTTACTCAGGCTGAAATCACTGTGGCGCTGTTCGCGGCTGTCGCTGTTGTGATCCAGACGGTGTGTACCAACAACATCCAGGGGCATTGCCCACGGGCCATTCATGTACTCCGTTTCCGGCACGATCATAATGAGGTGCTTCTGTCCATCGCGGTCTGTCTTGACTCTGTGTTTGCATCCTGCTGTAACATTCAGGCCGCCTTCGTCTGCATACACACACGGGTATTCAATCTCCGTGCAGCGATCCACTGCATAAACCGTGGCGTGTCCACTGCGGCTGTAGATAAACAGACCGCTCTTATAAATAATGAAGTGTGCGCCGGCCACATCGCCATCAAACACGATCTCCTCATCGGAGTTACGCAGTTCCTTGGCAGTCGGGAGCTTTGCCAGCCCCTTTGTGCTGCCGACCAGTTTCTTCAGTTCCTTAAAAGTTGTCTCTTTGCAAATTGTCATAATGAAATCTCCTTTTTTGCTGAAGCGCGGCGAAGGAGATTCCAAGAAAAAACGGACTGGGTAGAGACTTTACCCAATCCGTCCACGGAGCCTGTCTGATTGATGGCATGGCGAATTAAGGGTGGTCTCCACGGAGATGCTCGGATGTCTTGTCCATCTTTGCATCTTCCGTATGAAAATCATCCTTCGCCATTTGCGCTTTAAATTTCAGGCTCAGTTTATTTTGTTTTTCAACCAGCTTCCTTTGGGATGACTGGTTTGCCACCCACGGGCTTTCGCTGACTGCCCTCTGCTATGTAATTCTCCACTAAGGAGCTCTCGTTCTCTGCATCTGCTGCTCCTCCTTTCTAGCCAGCCAGATTTTCTGGGTGGTTTTATAACCATCTTGGAAAAAAGCTTTTTATTTTCCATATCTCCAGTTCTCTATGGCTCTGGTTTTTTATGGCAGGATATGATATGTTAATTTCAGAAGTGTTTGTATTGGTTTGTGTGTGTTACACACCATTTGCTTAGTGCTTGGGATCACTTCTTTTCTCTTTACAAGAATAATCTTGGTGTTCCTCTTGCTACGCTGCAAGTGTTAGCAGAGTTAGCCGAGTTAGCCATTTTGAAAAATGAGGACAATCATGGAAAAACGATGTTCACCTTATCTCTGCGGTGGTGTGTTTTTCTTATTGCTGACAGAGGCAAAAGGAAAACCCGCTTCTCGCAGACAACTGCAAAGCGGGTTAAAAGACCGTGTTTCAAATAAAAATATACTTGAAGCACTTATTCAACTTATCGTACCATCCTTCCATCAGCCTTCAGCTGGAAAGACTTTTGAGGTCGATACATCAGACTATCGGGCGTGTAAGGTTTCACATGGAGTAAATCTCCCTTTTGATGACACCACAGAGATTGATGGATTTAACAATCGGGTCAAATCACAATATCAAAGCGTGGCACACCAAATGGATGCACTCGTTGACAATTTTCTGCATACTGGCTCCGATGAGAGGATGCGTTGGCTTATCCAGGCAATTCTCACTCTGCTTTCGGAAGATCACTCTGTCACCGATGACACTCTTTTTTATCTTTCTGAATCTCCGATTTCTAAGAAAGAGCTTCTGACCCTCGACCACTACTGTCTTTCTTCGCTTCTTCTTGCTGTATGGCACTATATTGTTGTGAATCATCCAGATAATGAAAATGGACGTGCAACTTTTGAACGATTTCACGAACGTGCAGATGAAGTAGGTGCCCGTTGGAAATTTATCAGTCCAATCGGAAAAAACTATCCGCGACAGATTACATTTGATCTGTTCTCTGTTAAATCAACGGAAATGAATGAAGAAAACAGCGGCAGTTCTGCGAAGCATACTGACTATAACGAACCGACTGTTGAAGTCTACGAGGCTCCTGTTACAAATCCGCTGACTGGTGAGCGTATCCTTGCACAGTTCCATGTTGAAGCAAAAGACGGCGGTATTGCAGCTGGCATCGTGTATGGCGGCATAAATATTGGAGATCGGAGGAAGAAAAACGATGAGTGACAATGAAATTGCAAAGCAATCACAGGGTTTGCCCTCCATCAATGTTCATGCCGAGCATGAAGGTGTTGCCATAGGATATACAGATTCTGTAAATACAACCTTAAATGTAGTGCTGGTCGATGGAAAAAAGAGCCCACTCAGTAAAGACTACTATGCTTTATTGATGGCATATGACCCCTTTGAGAAAGACTATGTGCTGGTTTCAAAAGACCGCGTACTTACAGAATACATACAAAATGATGTCAAAGCGAAGTTTAGTGATTTGACCCCAGAGGAGATTACCGCCATCAAGGAAATTCCAGCTGTCATAAGCTGTGAAGCGGATGGCAACGAATCGCAGCAGGCCGTGTTCGCATTCATTAAAGATATTCGGATTCAGGAAAACGGAATCAAAGTCTACTTTCAGAAATATTTTCCTTTTCCTTATTCCGTTCTCCGCACTTACCAGCAGGAACTGGCACTCCATCTGTTTGAATACACACGCACACATTGGACTATTAAAAATGTTGATTTGATTGAGATTCTACAAGATGCCGGAGTCTTTCCGGGGAGGTATAGCGAAAGATGGCCGATAATTTAATTACTACCGATCACAACCTGCCGGTTCAGGCATCTCAAATGACAGTCACTGCAAGCGGCAACGGTGTGGCAGCAGGCATTGTTCAGGGCGGCATCAATATACAGGAAGCGCATCTCGACCTTACAGCGCAACAAGCTCTCGCCCTGATTGCAAAAATGGCCGGGCCTAAAATGGAACCCCATGCAGCAGAATGGGCCCTGCTCAACACTGACATTTTTAATGTATTTGTTATTGAAAATGAACGATATGACTGTGGAGCTTTTTGCATTGACAGGAAAACCGCACTGCAAAAAAACACCAGTGCCCGATATCGTGACCATTTTAAGCCATTAACCCCTGCGCTTATTTCGGAGCTTCTAGCCATGCCTTGCCTGTTTGCCAGCCGTAATCAGAACTTCAAGACAGCCTTGCCATACTACCCTGCTTTCGTAGGGAAACTGACTGAAATCGTCTGTCAGGGAAAAACGATCAAATTTAAATTTATTACATGCGGTCAATTCTACCAACAATATATTAACGAAAACATCCATACATTTAGCCTTCTTTCTACCAGTGTCAGAAATCAGCTTGATGAAGAGCACTGGTGCATTCGACAGGGTAACCTGCTCCAGATTGCTGCAAATGTAGGAATCGAAATCAGATAAGGAGAATCCTATGGAAGAATTAAAAGATAAATGGTTTAACATTGAAGATATTGCCGAGTACCTGAGCATCACGCAGGATACAGCCCGGACATGGGTAAGAGATGGAAAGCTACCTGCTTATAAAGTGGGAAAGCGATATAAATTCAAGCTCAGCGAAGTGGATGAATGGGTACGAGAGGGAAAAATAAAGGAGTAGAACGGATATGAAAAAGGTACGAGTACACATCACAAAAACAACCATCAATGCCCCGACCTACAGTAACGTGACCTTTGAACCGACATTGATCAATTTCCTCTATGGAAAAAACGGAACCGGAAAATCTACGCTTGCCCGTTCTTTCAAAGATGGGAACGCTGCACTGACATGGGATGGTCAGCCATTCCCGGAAGAACGTGTTCTTGTTTACAATGAGGATTTTATCCGTAAAAATGTTCAGAGTTATGGCAACATTCCAGGTGTTTTTACCATCTCAGAAGTCAATGCACAGAAGAAAAAGGAAGCTGACGAAAAGGCCATCGAGAAGAAGTCCGTAGATGACACTATTGTCGCAAGGGGAAAAGCGGCGGTAGCAAAGCAAAGTGAATTGGATAAACTGCATGGAGATTATGTCGAAGCCATTTGGGAAGCCACCAAGGAATTCCGGGATAAATTTCCTCTCGCATTAGCCTATCTGCGCGACAAAAAGAAATTTGCTGATAAGATTCAAAGCATGACTCCTAAAGCGGCTAAAATAGCTCCAGACGTTCCATCTTTTGATGAAGAAAATATGAGCATGTCCGCAGGCGAAGATCATTCCGAAGAAGAGCCGATGATTGAAATTGCAGATATAGAGGCGCTTTATCAAACCATTCATGGTGAGAATCATCCAAACTATAGTACCTATCATTTACTGTCATCCACTTCTCTTCCTGCATCTGATCTTTTGTCCACACCGATTCTCAGTCGTAGTGATACGGAGTTCGCGCGATTCATACGTGCACTTGGCAACCTGGACTGGATCACTCAGGGACATACGAAGTATCACTCTTCTGAAGGGAAGTGTCCTTACTGTCAGCAAACTATTCCAGTCACTTTTGAGGACGACCTTGCTGCCTGCTATGATGCCGAATACAAAGCTGATTTGAAAAAACTGTCTTCGTTTGTTCAACAGTATAAAGACGCACTAAACAATGTATACAAAACAGCTCACACAAACGAAGGGAACAATTTTCCTTCGCCATTGCAGGCTGATTACAAGGCTGCTTTCGAGCTGTTTATGGAGAAGGCACGTGCCAATGTGACCCTGCTGGAGCAGAAATCAGCCAGCCCGGCAGATGTGATAGTATTGGAAGATTTGTCTGACCTTCTTGTTGAGCTCGACCAAATTTCACGCAAGATCAACGAAGATATTAAAGCCAGAAATGCTGTTCTCGCTGATATTCCGACTCAAAAGAAAAAATGTACCGATATGGCATGGTCTACAATCGTCCAGCGGACTCAGGTACTTACAAATACCTTCCGACGCAACACAGATTCTGTGATTGCAGCCATGAATTATATCAAGGCTGAAAACAGCAAATTAAATGCAAAATCCCAATCTCTTAGCAAAGAGATTGCAAAATTGAACAGTGAAACTGTCAACACCACTAAAACGATGCAAGATATTAACCGTGCCATCGCCAGTGCCGGTTTTAAAGGGTTTGAGCTTCAGGAAAAGCCTGGTGCCAAATATGTCTATCAGCTAGTAAGAAATCAGAACGGCAAGAAGGTTGTTGTTGATAAGGATCTCAGTGAAGGTGAACGGCATTTTATTGCTTTCCTGTACTTCTATCACATGGTAATGGGCAGTCAGTCCGATGCTGGAAAAATCGAGGATAAGATTGTTGTAATCGATGATCCTGTTTCTTCTATGGACAGTGGCTCTCTTTTTGTGGTTGCTTCCCTCACTCGCGAAATGATTGCTGTCTGTTATAACAATTATGCACTTCATGAAGAAGTTGTGGATGACCATATTCGACAGTTCTTCTGTATGACACACAATCCTTACTTCTTCCGGGAGATTTCTTATAACCGCCTGCCTGATTACGAATGTGTGTCCTTCTTTGAGATAAAGAAAGACACACAAAATCAGACCAGCATTACAGAATGCCAAGATGAAGACACCATAGCCGGTGGCGGTCTTATCAATCGTTCTCCAGTAAGAAATACTTACGATACCCTTTGGCATGAATATGCCACAACCAGTGACCCATATACTCTCCTGATTGTCATCCGGCAGATTCTTGAATACTACTTCATCCAGATGGTTGGCTATCAAAATGGAAATCTGCGTTCAGACTTACTGGATAAAAATGAAAGGGAATTCGTTAAAATTTCAGATGATGGCAGCGAGGATCGGTCCGACTATGTTTCTGCTGCCGCCATGATTGCCATGCTGAATGTTGGTGCTACTGGCTTCAATGATGGACTATACTATGACTCATCTGCCACCAGTGTTGAACAATTGCGTTCTGTCTTTGAACGGATCTTTAAAGTCATGCATCAGGAACAGCACTTTAATATGATGACACGAAAAGCCCGATAAACAAAAAAACGACCTGGTGGCCGGTAGGGAGGTAATTATATGCTGTTTCCAGTAGATTTTTTGAATAGAATGCAGTGACTTGTGGATGAACTTTGAAATCTGGTGAATATTACGGTACGACGGAGCCGCTAGTCCGGTGTGGCGAGGTTCTTCCGCAATTATCCGTAAATAGAATTGAAACAAAAGTGCTAAAATGATAAAATTATCTTAGAAATTTTGTCATTATGGAAGGCGCTGAAACAAATGAAAGATGCTCTTGATCTACAAAAATTTTACCCTGAGAAAATAAGCGTCACAGAAGTAATTCAAAACGAAAAAGAAATTTATATCCATGTTTCTGTGCAATCAAAAAACTGTACATGTCCCAAGTGCGGAGTGATTTCAGAACATAAACATGGTACTTATAAAAGAAAACTTCAAGACCTTCCGATTTTGGGTAGAACAACGTATTTAATCGTAAATGCTTACGAGTATCAATGCGACAATTCTTCCTGTGATGTTACGACTTTTGTTGAGAATGTGGATGGATTTTTGAATTATTACAGCCGTATGACAGAGCGTTGTGAAGATTTTATATGCACTTTGGCATTGGAAACAAGCTGTGAAGGTAGTGCTCGTATCTGTCGTTCTATGAATCTGAAAACCAGTGGTGACAGCATTATCCGATTGTTAACCAAACGATATGTAACACAACCGGAAGTCCCATGTGGAAGCATCATTGGAGTGGATGATTTTGCATTTAAGAAACGGCATACTTATGGGACAATTATTGTAGATGAAACAACACATAAACCAGTGGCAATTTTAGATGGACGTGATGGTAAAACATTAAAAGAATGGTTAAGTAAAAATAAACATGTAAAAACGATAACACGAGACCGGGCAAGTGCTTATTCAGCTGCCATAAAGGAAATATTGCCCGATGCTATGCAGATTGCTGACAGATTTCATCTTCATCAAAATTTATTAGAGGCCATAAGAAATACTATCAATTCTGTATTGCCCAATGATATCAGAATCCCAACTGATTCTAATATCATTGCAGAACAATCGGTTGAAAACGATAGTAAAAAAAATGCCATGCAGTGTGGATAACCTTAGCGAATATAATCAAAAAAGGGTACAACTGTACACTACGATAAAAGAATATAACTCTGCCGGATGCAGTAAACGCCAAATTTCTAAAGTATTACATTGCAGCAGAAACACCGTGACAAAATATCTCAGTGGAGAATATGAAGCACTTTGTAAAAAAGATTTTCGTAGCGGAATGGATCAGTTTTATGATTATATTATCAGAGCTTTAACTTCTGGCATCAGTCGAAAAGATGTATATCGCAATGTTATAGAAAAAGGATATAAAGGCGGCAAATCTGCTGCTTATGACTATATGAATAAAATCATAGAACGATTCCAAATTGATGTTTCAATTTACAAAAGTTCTTCACCTGAAATAATTCAAAATAAAAAGGCATTACAAAAATATGACCACCTTTCACGAAACGGCATATTCCGTTATCTTTGGATGGGAGTGGAACTCAATGCAAATCATGAGGCATATATTTTACAGAAATATCCTAAACTCAGAGAATTGATGCGTTGTGTTCGAGAATTCCGTGAAGTATATGAAAAGAAAAGTATGCCTCTATTGTATTTGTTTATAAAACGGTACAAAAACTCTGATTTAAAAGAAATATCCCGATTTGCAAATGGATTAGAAAAGGATCTAGAAGCTGTGGAGAATTCTGTTGCCTGTGAACTTTCAAATGGTTTTGTTGAAGGTGAGTATTCCGGGCGATTCTGAACTGCCATTCCGGTGATGTAGTACCGCTGTTCCGTTTTTGGTGATACCACCGTTCCAGTATTCGGATACTGTGATTCCGGTCAGATGATACCGATTCCCTTTATAATGAATTCATACGCTTTGCAGCGTAAATTCATTACGAAGGAGGTCACCATTTATGACCAAGTATCGTGAGATCATCCGGCTTGCCGGATTGAATCTCAGCCAAACCAACATTGCCCTTAGCTGCAATGCATCCAAGACAACTGTCAACAAGGTGCTGAAGGCAGCCAGAGAGCAACATCTTGTCTGGCCTCTGGATCCTAAACTCAGCGATCCAGTCTTAGGCAAGTTGCTTTTCCCTGAAGTGAAGGCAAAGTCAGCCACTTCAAAGCGGATGCCCGATTTTGAGCATGTCCGCAAAGAGCTTCTTCGGAACGGAGTGAATAAGAAGCTCCTTTGGACAGAGTATCTTGAAGCATGCCGTCTCTCCAAAGAAGAACCACTTATGTACTCTCAGTTCTGCTACTACATCCAGCAGGATGAGCAGAAGCGCCGTGCCACCATGCATATCAACCGCAAGCCCGCAGAGCAGGTCGAGGTCGATTGGGCAGGCGATCCGGCGCACATCATCGACCCAGATACCGGCGAAATTCTGGATGCGCAGATTTTTGTGGGTGTTATGACCTACAGTCAGTATCCATACGTAGAAGCCTTTATAGATCAGAAACAGGCGTCATGGATTGCAGCACACGTCCACATGTACGAGTACTTTGGCGGTGTTGCAAAGATTCTTGTGCCGGACAACTGTCGCACTGCTGTGGATCATAATAATAAAAACTGGAATGATCCACGGATCAATGCCGTCTATCAGGAAATGGCAGAACACTATGGCACCGCCATTATTCCGGCACGCGTCCGTTCTCCAAAGGATAAACCTAATGCTGAGGGCAGTGTAGGAAACATTTCCACATGGATCACTGCAGCGCTACGGAATGAACAGTTCTTTTCTCTCGGTGAGTTAAATCAGGCAATCCGGAAGAAACTGGAAGATTTCAGCCATCGCCCGTTCCAAAAGAAAGATGGGAGCCGGTATGAAATCTTCCGCGATGAAGAACTGCCATTGCTGGCCCCGTTGCCTGCTACCCCATATGAACAGGCGGAATGGAGACAAGCCACCGTTCAGTTCAATTATCACATATCGTTTGCGGGAATGCTATACTCCGTTCCACATGAATATATAAAGCACAAAGTTGATGTGAGGGTCACAGACAAGACCGTTGAGGTTTTCTACAACCACAACCGGATCGCGTCTCACCGCCGACTGTATGGTCGCAAAGGTCAGTATAGCACAATCACAGAGCATATGCCGTCTTCTCATCAGCAGTATCTTGAGTGGAACGGTGACCGCTTCCGGCAATGGGCGAAGCGAATCGGTTCCAGTACCTACCAGACCGTGGATGCAATCCTTACCTCCAAGCTGGTAGAGCAACAATCCTACCGTAGTTGCATGGGGCTGTTAAAACTGGCCGACAAGTATTCTGTCGATCGGCTGGAAGCTGCCTGCTGTAAAGCGCTCACCTTTACAGCCACTCCGAGCTATAAGAGCATCAAGAACATACTTGATACCGGGAGTGACCGAACAGCATCGGCTGACAAAGCTGTGGTAACCGATAGCCATACGAGCTCAGGGAAAAACAGCCACGCACTTACACGGGGTGCGGATTACTACAGGAGGTAAGGAACCATGACTACACAGAGCACTATAGATAAACTCATCGAAATGCGACTGACATCCATGTCGGATGCATTCCTGAGCCAGCTGCAGGATGCCCGGATGAAGGACATCTCCTTTGAGGATCGTTTTGGAATGCTGGTAGATATCGAATACAGCAATCGTAAGAGTAACAGCCTGAAGCGCCTGATCCGTAATGCCGGATTCGACCAGCCAGATGCATACATCGGGGATATCAACTATACCTCCGGGCGGAAACTCAACCGCAGCCTGATCGAGCGTCTGGCAACCTGTGAGTACATCACAGAGCATCGAAACCTATTCATCACAGGTGCCACAGGGAGTGGAAAGACCTACATGGCATGCGCTTTCGGTATGGAAGCCTGTAAGCGTCGGTACACTACGAAATACGTTCGACTTCCAGACCTGCTCCTGGAGTTAGAGATGGCACGTAACGATGGAACTTACAAAAAGATCCAGAGCAAATATGCCAATCCGATTCTGCTGATCATCGATGAATGGTTGCTGTTGAAGCCAACCGCATCAGAACAGCACGATATACTGGAACTCCTACATAGGAGACGCAAGAAGTCGTCAACCATCTTTTGTTCTCAGTATGATTGCAATGGCTGGTACGATCAACTGGGAGGCGATGACAGTCCGCTCGCGGAAGCGATCCTGGATCGTATCAAGCATGATGCGTACAAGATTAACATCATCCCAACGGACCCGACGAATTACAGATCCATGCGTGAAGTATATGGCTTGAATCCGGCATTAAGCGAGTAAACTTGCATGTAACAAAATGTGGTATCCCTGTTCCGGACTCACGGTATCATAACACCGGATTGCCGGTATCCGTTCCTTCGGAACAGGGGTACATTTGAACCGTAATATTCAGAAGGAACAAATAGTAAATTAAAAATGGTAAAACGTACTATGTATGGAAGATGCAGCAAAGCACTTTTAGCAGCAAAACTAATGTATGTGAAGGCTGAACGATACGGATAATTGCGGAAGAACCTCGCCACACCGGACTGGCGGCTCTGCCGTACCGTAATATTCATGCAAACAATACAAACCAGTTGAATGTGAATTGTCAAGGTACTCTGGCTACTGAAAAGTAGCCGGTTAATTTTTTACTATGGCTGAATTTTAAGCGCTTACCAGGTTTCTTTTGTCTTGCCATAATAAAAGGCCCTCCTAATGATAATTATTTTATCATAGAAGGACCTTGCCCAGATTATTTTACAGAAAAAGTTTCACAGACTCGATAGTTTATAATTTGACAAACCGAATATAAGAATCCACCTTCGTATTCTTCAATTTTTTTGATTATTCTAAAATATAGATTGTTCTTTCTTCATCGCGGAATATGCTTTTCAATAAATTCAGAAACAATCATTTTGTATTTTTCAGGATCTGATCTATAGCATCCAGTGTGCTCTGCCCCAGAGACTATGTACAACTCTTTTTCACTTTTGCAACTATTGTAAATTTTATACGCCATAGATACCGGTGCTTTCTTATCCTCGTCTCCATGAATAATTAGAACTGGCACATTTGTCTTAGACACTGCAGCACATGCGTTTGCTTCTTTCAAGTCAAATCCACCCCAAATTTTTGTTCCTGCGTTCACTATCCGAGCGAATAAATCTGTCAATTGTTCGTAACGAAGCCTCTCTTTACTGCCTATTTTTATCATTTCTAATGGTGATGTAAACCCAGCATCATCAATAATTCCACAAACTGATTCAGGCAATTCTAAATCACTACTCATCACTGCTACCGCTCCTCCCATGGAAATTCCCATAAGGAATATAGGTACCCGTTCTCCGAATTCTGAATCTACCCAATTTGCCCAATCACGACAGTCGTATCTTTCTAAAACACCAAGTGTTGAAACGTCGCCTCCACTTTCATTGTGTGCTCGTAAGTTCACCAACAGAAGATTCCATTCTTTTTCTTCTGTTATTCTATAGATTGGCACACTATTCGTATAACAATTATCCCAAAGCCCATGAAAAAAGATTATGACTGGCGCATTTTTCTTTCTTTCATAATAGTGACCAACTAATTGTACTCCATCAGATGCCGTAATTGTAATTGTTCTATTGTGCTCATTTTTTATTTTATATGCTTCTGTAAGAATTTCATACTGCCAGTCATCAGCAATTCCTAAATCCGGCCATCTAATTTCTCTTCTCAGGCAGGCTTTCTGAAATGAATATTTACTTATTCCCAGCAGTGCCAATACTCCAATACTTAAAATAAACAGGATTATTAAAATTCGTCTTCTATTCACACATGTTTTCATCATCACAATTTCCTTGCATTGTACAGAATCTCCATATCATTTAGACGTAAACGCACCAAAGCGAGTACCTTGACAATCTTAAGCCGCTTTTGCGGCCCGATATAAATTTTATTTTCGAATGCTTTCCGGAAGCGCTGGTGACCAGGGGAGCAGTTCTTCCAGAAATTTGCGGTCTGTGTCTTCCATGTGTTCCGGGATTGCGGTCAGCAAATGTTCAAAGTACTCGTAGGGTTTTAAATTGTTTGCCTTTGCTGTTTCTGCAATACTGTAGATCACAGCAGAAGTCTTTGCTCCATTTATGGTATCAATGACCTGCCAGTTCTTTTTCCCGATACAGAAGCCGCGGATCGCACGTTCTGAGGCATTGTTATCCATCGGAACATCTCCATCTTCCAGGAACACCCGCAGATATTTTTCCTGGTTCAGAAGGTAAGTAAAGGCAGCTTCCAGCTTCCCTTTTACCACGATCTGTTCTTTTTTCTGTTTCAGGTACGCAAACAAAGCATCTACCAGTGGCCGGATGACCACCTGACGCTGCGCAAGCCTTTCTTCGCAAGAGAGATCTTTCAGTTTTCCCTCTTCCCGGTAAATCGCCTGGATCTGCTTCATAACCAGATATGCAACGGATTCTTTTTTTCCTTCGGTCGGTATGGTGGCAAGGGCTTCCTCAAACTTCCGGCGTCCGTGCACCCAACAGCCTGCGATCGTCAGGTCTTCCTTCTCCTTTTCCAGCGTGTGGTAGACCTGATAACCATCCGTGACACAGATCCCGGAATAATCTTTCAGGAACTCCCGGGGATGAGAAACGTTTCTTGTCCGCTGATACTCATACAGGACGATCTGTTTTTCGGGGTACATAGATCCGGAGCGGTAGACCCACATATAACTTTTGGATCCTGCCGGACGGCCGTCATGGTTTACAAGCACCGGTGTTTCATCTGCCTGAATGACATGGTAATCATACAGTTTCCGTTGGAGATAGTCATAGAGAACGGAAAGGTATTCCTCTCCGAGACGGATCATCCAGTTTGCCATGTTCTGCCTGGTGATGGAAAGCCCATAGAGCTTGAATTCCTGTTCCAGACGGTACAGAGGAACCGCATTGACATATTTGCCGTTCATAATGGCTGCTGCAAGTGTTGAGGAAACGGCACTGCCATGAAGCAGCCCTCTGGGATGCTTCGCTTTTACCATATGCCCATCCTTCTTGTCAGCATAGACGCCGATATGATGTTCCTCCACCTCTACTTTGGCAGGAACGAAACGGTATCTCCGGGATATGGCATCCGGGAGCTGTTTCCAGGCATTTTTACCAAACTCAGCAGAGAGTTCTTCTTCTGTCATGTAATGGTCGATCCGGCATGTCGGAAGACAGGAAAGGTCCTGTTCCTTTTTGCCTTTTGTCTTTACTGGGCGGGGAGTGTTCTCTTCCAGCTGTTCCGGCTCCGGGGCATCCAGATCGCAGACAGCTTCTGCCTCATTGAAGAAAACAATCGTTCCATTCACTTCCGTGAAGCTGATCTGGCTGGTATCACTCATTTTTTCGGAAGAACGTCCAAAACGGTTTCTGTTTGCCAGAACCATCTGTGTTTTTTCCCGGGGTCAGGTACCGGATGTGACTTGTACCACATTTTCATAAATTTTTTAGAAAGTTAATTTTTTCTTTCTGGGGTCTGACCCCTGTTTTTCTCGGCATGGGTAATCACACGGCTTTTTGCTTATTCTAAGATGAATTTTAAATCATGAACTCCCACTTTTCTGCAATCTTCCATAATTGATCATTGATCAATTTCAAGCAATGCATCCATAAATTGTTTCATATATTTCTCTTCACCAATTGACACGCGCAGACAATTACCAAACTCACCAACATTCGGGTAAGCCTTAATCAAGATCTTCTTTTCTGCTTTCATTCTATCCACGATGGTCTGTGCATCCGTCTTAGGTTCGATAAAAATGAAGTTACCAGCTTCGCCCTTATGACGATACCCATTTTTATCTAAAGAATCAACAAGATACCTTCTTCCACCATTAAACTTTGTAATCAGAGAATCAAGCATTCCTGGCGTTGTCAATACTTTTTCGGCAAACATCATAGCGAATGCGTTCGTATTATGTGGTGTACACATCTTCTGTACCATTTTAACACCATCAGACCAGCCAACAACATATCCCAGACGGCAGCCAGCCATAGAGAACAACTTGGAGAATGTTCTTGTGATAAACACATGATCCTCGGTCAATGCATATTTAATAAATGTCTTCGGATAAAAATAATGATAGGCCTCATCAACCAATACTGTAATCTGCTTTTGTCTTGCAACCTTCATAATTGATTCAAATTCATCATCTGAATATACGTTTCCCATCGGGTTGTTGGGGTTTAAAAGAATTAAAAGCTGTGTATCATCCGTCATTTCACGAATAATATCATCAACATCCATACTCAAGTCTTCTTTATATGGAACTTTTACAAAATTGCGACCATACATTTCAGAATAAACCTGAAACATAAAGTAGGACGGAACAACACCGACAATGCGTCCATTTACCGAGGTAAATGCCTGAATGATATAACGGATGCCCTCTGCTGAGCCGTTTGTCAGGCAAATATGAGAAATATCCGTTTCGAGATGATCGGCCAAAACCTCAGTAAAATGTAATGTTTCCGGATACTGTGCGACAAACTGTGGCGTCACATTTTTAAGAACATCATTGATAAAATCCTGCGGAAGACCACCCGGATTTTCATTTAAATCTAATCGCAGATAATCCTTTCTTGCGTTCTGATCAAAAATTCTATACAGGTTTTCTACCCTACTATCCAAATAATACATTTTTATATCCTCCTCAATTTTTGATTGCAACTACATCTATGCCATTATGAAAATCGCTTACCACCGAAGAAATCGCTTCTGAAACATATTCTTCGATGTAACGTGCAATATGGCCATTATCAATTGCTCGTACAAAAGCGACTAATTCATACCGAATCCCTTCTCCGTCCAACTGGTAGAAATATCTGCGATTATCTGCTGCATTTTCGTAACGAAGCTCAAAATAGTCTGTTTTCCACCATGGAGCTGGGACATAAATATATCCTTTTGTACCTGACACAATCAGTTCGCCTTCTGACTTTACACCCATACCGACCTTAATTGATGCAACCGCATTATCATATGTAAAATCAATTTTAGTGAAATCATCAAAATTTCTTTCTTTATCAATAAAATGTGTTACTATTCTTTTGAATTTATAATCCGTGCCTAAAATTTCAAAAACTGGTAGCATAGCTGTAGGTCCCCAGTCAAATGCGCTGTTCCATACGGTAAGTTTTTCAACTTCATTTGCTGCAAGTTCCTTTAAGCTTGTACAGGTAGCATCTACGGATACAATATCTCCAATTTTTCCACTTTTAGCCAACAGTACAAGACGTGAAAATGCCGTATTATATGCTGTTTTTATTGCCTCCATCAGGATACAGCTTTTTGCCTGTGCTAATTCAAAGAGTTCTTTACACTCCTGTTTATCTAGCGTGATAGGCGATTCACACAAAACATGTTTTCCCGCATTTAATATCTTTTTTATCTGCTCATAATGTTTTGTTGGAAAAGATCTAATATAAACTGCATCAACTGCATTTATAAAAACGTCTAAATTGTCCGTTACCATCTTTTGTTTTTTTAGTTCAGCTGGCACATCATCCAGTGAATCAGAATAAATTGCCTCTATACTCAATCCATTCACATATGTGCTCTCTTTGAGTAATTTACACAAGTATTTCGATTCACCAACCAGTCCCATTCGGAGCTGTCGCTTCTGTTCTCTAATTTCTGTACTTGATACACCTTGTGTTCTTTCCAAATAGATAACCTTGCAATATTCATTCAGGTAATCAAATTTACCCTTCCAATCAGAGCCAACCGTAAAAATGTCAACACCATACTTTTTAATGTCATCTATTTTTTGCCCTTCATATTCCTCAACAATAATTTCATCAGCCAATCCTGTGGACTTTACTCCATCTATTCTCTCCATCAAAGATTGCTGCACATTAATCTTGCCGCGAGTTTTATCAAAGTCATCAGCTGTGACACCTACAATAAGATAATCACCCAATGCTTTTGCTCTTTCAAGAAGTCTAATATGACCATAGTGTATCATATCATATGTACCGTAAGTAATAACTTTTACCATATTCACTCTCCTTCACTTTCAGAAAATATGCTTTAAAAGTTTTTATGTTTTCTGCAATCTGGTTATTCTATTAATCTCACAGCACTCATTTCTAACAAGCATTTTTATCCTATAATACTTGTTTGTTCTAAGAAAGACCGGTTTATCATACCCTTCTTCAAAACAGTGATGTCTGTAATTTCTTCTGCCGTTGCTTTCAAAGCCTCACAAATCACCTGAATTGCATCTGTTTTAAGCTGATTAGAATCACTATCAATTTCTCGTAATTGCTCATAGGTGTTAATTTCCACAGCATCAGCTGAATGAACTACACGAGCCGCAACAATCATGCGATCTTTATTATAAAGTGCTTCTTCCCAGAAGGCTCCATCATACCTCTGATTTTCGCAAAGTTTCTCAATGCGTTCCGCAACTGTATCGGCATCCTCTTTTACCAGATAGCAGATACCAATCATTGCATTGCCACCATAACTTTCCGGCATAGTTGCCAGTTCCATCTTACGGTTAACTCGAACATTGCTCTCGTTGTCCACAAGATCACTGACCATGTACCAAGAGTACAGTTCATGGCGATGAAACGGATTCTTGTCACACAAAATATCACAAGGAATAATGTAAGCATTCTCCAAGTGTTCTTTTACAAGTTTGACGAATGTAGATTGTTCTTTGTAGCGTAATCAGCATTTACTACGAGTTCTACACCATACTCATCAATCAAATACTCGTATTTTTCTTTCATGAAGCCTACGACTACATAGATTTCTTTAATCCCCACTTCATGAAGTTGCTTGATAATACGCTCGATTAACGGCTCACCATTGACTTCCAGAAGACCTTTGGGCATTTCTGTATTGATGGGAACCATTCGCATGCCAAAGCCCACGGCTTGAACAATAGCTCGTTGCGGGGTTTTCTGTTTGAATTCTGTTATCGCTTTTACTGTTGGTCAAATGGAATCGTCTATGTATTCCAATTTTATAAGTTCTTTCAGTGAGCGATTAACTACGCCTAAAGAATGACCGGATACCTCAGCTAGTATACGCTGATTTATAAACGGTTCAATCAGCAATGCATTCAAGATATCGCTTTCCTGTTTGTTCATGTACTTCCCTTCCTTTCTTTTTGTGAACACAGACATAATAGCTAATTCTCTTTACTTTTTATAAATGTCATGTTTTCTTTTTATTGTGAATGCTAATATATACTTGAGTCACCTAATGGCTTCCCGTATAATAGACGTAGACTACTATGCGGGAGGCGATAGAAAGGTGGTCACATCGGTGGATGTCTACAAATCAATCCGTGCGCTGCAACTCGAAGGCGTAACCAGTCAGTGAGCAGCAGCTAAAATTCTGGGGATTTCCAGAAATACAGTCAAGAAATATTGGATGGGCGATGCGGTTCCATGGAATCGAAAAGCCTACCAGCGGGTATTGGCTGTCACGTGGCTCAAATATTCATTGACATTTACACTTATTTTTATATGCAAATCATAAAAGTATAAATGCATATCGACAATTCAACCAATTCTCTTTAAAGTAAAAAACCATATTTGTCAAGTAATTCATCAACGCACATATCTCCATACTTCGTATAAGGATGCAGCGGATCATAAAACACCTTATCAGAATGGTGTTTTCCTCGATCTACCTCTGGTGGCAATTTCATATAATCGCCAAACTGCTTCATCAAGCACTCATCATACCCTTTCGGTACTTGTGCTGTTATATTTTCAAATGGAACTATAATAGTTTTTTCCACGCAATGCCTTTCCAACACTTCTGTCCCACTTTTAACATAGCTTGGTATCATCAATGTGCCTACATATTTAGTATTCATGTTGTTATATTTTTTACAACAATTCTCAATCATCTGATCAATTTGAGATGGCGATTTGAATGTGTATATTTTTTTTAGGATTTTCATACGAGATCCAGTACATGCTTTTTGTCCAATTTTATCTTGTAAAATTATAATAAGGTTGTTGACTTTTTTTGCCATCTTTTTTTGCGCAACTCTATTATTCGGAAGATTATCATATGGATATATTTCAATAAACACACCATGAGCAATATCTTTTCCTGCTTGATTGTCAATAATTCCCGTAGTTCTTTTGTCTCTAATACGGCAAAGATTACTCCATACACTTCCATTCCCACAAAATCGATATTGCAAATCGTACTCTGCAGGAAGTTCTTGCTTGTAAACACTCAACAATTTATCAAAATCTTTCCTCATCATACCAATATCAATGTCATCATCCCAAGGGATAAACCCCTTATGACGAATAGCACCTATCTCCGAACCACCAATCAAAAAATACTGAATATCATATTTATCACAAATCTCATTAAGCCAACACAACATTTCCATCTCATATTTCCAAAGAAGAAGTCTTGTATCAGATACTAAAAAGCCACATCTTTCTTCTGCCATTATATTATACCTAATCCAATCATCGTTAAACGATACTCAGATTAATTCCTTTCTCCCAGATTCTCTGGATTTTTTTTAATTTTTAATATATTTATTGAAGCATCATGAACCTGTTCCTATTTAATTATAACTATTCTGAAGTTCTTTTACTTTTCTTCATTTCAAACAATTTCATAATTAAGTTTCTCTTTATATAAGCTACAATGGTAAAAATACCAATAAACACATACCTGATAAATGTAGCCTTATATAGCAATGTCATAATCACTGTAGCACCAACCATTGATAAGCAATAAAAAATAATCTTTTTATTTTGAAAAACAATGCACCCCTCACTTTTTTTCATGAACCGGCTTACATAAAGATGATGTAACACTGTATCTAGCATAAAACAGAATAAGGTAGTATACCCTGCCGCTACATACCCAAACATCAATATTCCAAAATAGTTTAGAATCAGATTTATAACAGCTTCAATACCTGCAATAACCGTTGCATATTTGTTTCTATCATAGTAAAACTCAATGTTAGTGTACACGGCAGACAACATTTGGAATACAATACTTGAAGCAACAGCCGGTATGGTATATACAGCGCCACTATACTTTTCACCCGCAAGAATAAAAACTGCTTCTGGAGCAAAAGCGATAAAGCATATCATCAATAATATCACCCCCACTGTCATAGGGTGAAACTTCTCTTCTATTTGATGAAATTTCTTTTTTCCAAGCATTTCATATTCCCACGGTGCAAAAGCAGAATTAATACTTGTAATCACAAATGTAAGAATCATACCTACATTGTAAGCGACTCCATAAATAGCTGCCGCACTGTAGTTTACCATTTTCTGAATCATAATTCTATCAACCTGCTGCAAGATATAACCTGAAAAATAATACAGAATCAATGGAATATTAAAAAGAACTGCAAATCTAATATATTTTATATCAAAAAAAGTTTTACCTTTTTTTAAGTTAATAGTGTATAATATTACCCCGAAACAAACTTGCACAATAATACATGAAAATATTCTTGCCAATCCCTTTTCTTCGGTCAGCAATACAGCAATTACACCCAGAAATGCATTCGAAACGGCGAGCAACACAGTTACAAAAACAACTGACTTATACTTATATTCGTATCGTTGTTTTAATGTCCAAAATCGAATAGCTGGCATAAAAAACAATTCCAGAAACATAAAACAAGTAATAAATGTGCTCAATTCTGTCAGTGCATTAATTTGAACATGAAACAAAAGATATATAATAAAAATGCCAATCGTGAGCAAGCTTGTTGCACCTTGCATTGATGAAGTATAGCGGTCTCGATCCTCTGGGAATTTAGACATACCTTTATTAAAAACTGCATAATCCAAACGAAATGTTGTAATAATCGAAAAAAGATTTAACCAAGAATTATATATTGTAAACTGACCGTATTGTTCAGTTGTGAGCATTCTTGCAAAAATTGGCGTAGTCAACAATGATATGCTCTTTTGAAGAACACCACATACCATAAACCAAAAGGTCGCTTTAGCTATTATTGATAATCCTTTATATCTTCGAACCAATAAATTGATTTTCATTGTTCGTATGCCTCCACTCCTCAATGTACTCTTTTGATAATTCATTCAAAACAATAGGTATAACAAGTAAACCAGAGTAAAACATATATGTTTGAGATAAACCCTGATAAATGTATATCACAACAAATGTCAATGCCGCTATTTTACTATCATGATACTTAAACATTGGTCTAAACAACCATATCAGTGTGATAATACCAGGAAGCACTCCTAAAGAACCAATATATTTCAAAATGCCAGCAGACACATTATTTCCCAGTACACTAATCGTCCCAACTCCCCACGGTTTGGTCACGATATAGTTCCAACAAATGGCTATCATTCTTAGTCTTGCACCTCCACTGGAATACATATCATTTGCATCAGTCTCACTCAGCTTCTTTACGACAGCACTACTTATTAGACTTGCGCTCCCATTGTGCAAAAAGTCAAATATTAACAATGAAGTGACTAATACAACAAGCCCTGTAATGCATTTTTTTATGCTAGAGTTAAATTGCCTTTTATTAGTAAAAACAAATCCAATCATTATAATCGCCAACATTAAATAACCAGTAGTAGATTGTGTCGAAACAATAGCCAATATAACAATCACAACATCAAATAACATCCTTCGTCTGCTTTTATTCAGATACTTTGGGCATAAAAGCAGAATAAACAGCGCCCCATGCAAAATTGATTGATATCTGCCAGGTTCAGTATATATTCCGCAATTTCTAGAATCTGTTAAAGAATACACATAAAATAACAACCCATGATATGTTGTTGTATAAGTTCCTGATTTATTAAATAAATTCTGTTGCGTCGGAACAATATTATTAAGAATAGTAGGAGCGCATAGCTGAAGTATCCATCCCCCTAAACTAACTAATGCTAAAATTGCAATGCAATCAACATATCTATTCAAAAAATTTTTCTTATCCAAAAGGAAAGCACAATACACCACTAGCACCTGTGAGACACTCAGCACCCCTGCATCAATGCCAATGTTACCCGAAAGCAATCTCACAAAGACAACCGAAAACATCAAGAATGCGCTAAATACTATAGCATTTTGGTTTCTGAAATTTTTTTTAAATACACCCATTAGGATGAAAAAAGCAATTATTCCATATCCAAATACATTAATATTTTGCACAAATAATAATGATCCACTGCACGCAGCAATACAATAAATCAATAAGTACTGTGGCAAAACTATTGTAAAAAAGCTCTTACGAATTACCATATAATTTCTCCATAAATGCATCTATTTTTTCGGCCCAGACACCATACCAGAATCTGTCTTCTGCCAATTTTCGAGCATTGTTTGACATTCGTTTATACTGCTCGTTTGTAAGATGACAACCGTAATAAATTGCATCTGAGATAATAGATACAGAACTTCCATTCATCACAATACAATCTTTTCCATTTTCTAAATAATACTTTGTATAATCGCCAACTCTTGAAGCAATGGGAACTACTCCATAGCACATCAATTCTGGAACTTTACTTGGAAAATTTGCCTTTGTCATTTCCGTTACATCTCTTGCAAGAAGTAAAAAATGCATCTTTTTATATAGTTCTACAAGTTCGTCATATTCCAACCATTTATGAATAATAATTCTTTTATCTAGCGTCTGTGATTGATTAAGATTTGCATATCTTCTCAAATCCTTCTCTTTAATGCCACAAAAATGAAACTCTACATCTAACTGTTCATTCTTCAATACAGACATAATCGCAAGAACCATATTACACAATGCATCCTTCATTTTTCCATTTGCTGGAAAAATAAATCTCTTTGTATCACAAACTTCCTTCGGAATATATTGAAATTCATATGGATCCGCCATAATCGGCAACACCATTTGTTTCGCAACACCTTTCGAAAATTTATCACGAATATATGAACTAATTGGAAAAACAAAGTCTTCATAAGGAATTACATGAAGATTTAAAAACCGATTTTTTATATATTCTAAATCAAATCTTCCGTTTTTATAATCTTCACTTGAAAAATACTCAACAACTATACTACCAACTTTTACGCAATTCTCTCTTCCATATTTCTGCAACGCTTTATGCAACCATAAATTGTGTGAATAAATTACAATAATGTCTTTGGAAGTTGGTTTCAACTGTTGAAGTACTGTAATTATCTTATTTTTCAATCCAGTCTTGAAATCAATATATGAAGCTATTTTTCTATCATCAAATTTTATCTCATGGATGTGAATTCCTTTATACTCATCACTTTGACAGTATTCTTTATTCTTTGTTGTAATCAAATGAACTTCATTGCCTGCCATAGTCAACGCCGCCCCGAAGTATTGTATATAATTTGATGTTGCGCCACCTCGCGGAAAATTAAAATGTCCACAAACAAAAACTCTCCTCATAGAATTTCTCCTTTACGCATAAGAGAATAATAAATATTTGTAAGATCGTCAGCTGTGGATTGAATATCGTAACCTGCACTTCTCACTCTATCAGCGTTCTTTCTTCGTTCAAGATTATTTGCTTTTGAATTTATAACCTTATCCGCCCAATATGTAGAATCATTTTTCAAAGACAAAAATTCTACACTTCCACTAATATTTACTTCGTGCGCAATCGTATCTGAAAATATACAAGGTAATCCAGCTGCCTGTGCTTCTACTCCGACCACTGGGAGTCCCTCATGAAAAGAAGTCATCACAAATACATCCATCGCTTGTAATAGTTCATTAACATTATCGGATGCACCAAAAAAAATCACTTTGTCTTCTATTCCACTTTCTATAACCTTTTTTTTAATCGAATCTTGTAGTTCTCCAATTCCGATTAGCAAAAGCACAGCATTCGGCTCTTTTTTTATCAGCGTGTTCATAATATCAATTAAAAACTCATGATTCTTTTGTTTGAAAAATCTACCCACATGTCCTACTACAAATCTGTTTTCAATATTTAATTCTTTTCTAATCCGCTCTCTTACCTCATAATTAAACTCAAATTTATTAATCTCTATTCCATTATGAATATAATAAAACTGTTTCTTTTCAAAAACCCGTTTTGGAAACATAAAATCTGCTGCCTCCGTAGAACACGTCAAGTAGCAATCCGTATATAATGGCATAATTACTTTACACATTTTATTAACTAACAACCATGCAGGGTTTTTATTGCTGTTGTTCGCATTATGTGAGTGTACAATAACTTTTTTAATACCTGCAGCCTTAGCAGCAATTCCGACCAAAGAATCATATGGTGATGATGCATTAATATGAAAAATATCTTCATCCTCTTTTTTTACAGCGATAAAAGTATTAATCATTTTTTTTAGAAATCGTCCAGCCCCTCTGCTAGCACCTTCATTATCGGCAACAATTTTTTTCCCCCCTAACGCTACAGCACGCCATTCGTTATATTCGACTTGATTTCTATAAACAAGGTAGTCGAAATTTATTTTTTCTCGATTCAAATGATCGCAAGTATTTAAGACCATACTGGTAATTCCGCCAGTTCCCAGTGGACAAGTATGCAATACTTTGATATCAGGTCTCTTCATTTTTCTCACCTCACTTCTTACTTGCATTATCAACTCTTTTTTCAAAATTTCTTTGTTTCCACTTCTTTATTGCCTTGAAAAACATGCTTCTAATTGGTAATTTATTAATTATTGGTTTTATCATATTAGCTGTCATTGCTTTTAAATCATTCTTAGCCCAATGCTTGCAAAACTCTTCATATTCCATATTGTTTACATCACGCCAGAATATGTCTCTGTTTTCTGGCAACTTCGTTTTCTTACTAACACTGTCTAATGTAGAACTGCAGGATGTTTCTAGCACTAAATAGTCCATCCTATCCTTAAGAAGATCAAACACTTTTCTCCCCATTTCAGTATGAATCCATAGACACGTAGTTCCCTTATCGTCATCCATATCCTTACAATACTGTCCAATTTGATGAAAATCTCCGATTGTAAAGTCACTTACTCTGTCTACGCATCGAAACGAACAATCATAACAAGACGGACGCATATTATAACCGGAGAAGAAAGTTTTCATAAGTGATTTAGAATCATATTTCTGTTCAATTACTTTCCCACCCAGCTCTATCCTCACGTTAGCCGTGGCATATCCGTATGACTTGTCTCTAAAAAAGATCCGATCCACTTTGGCTTTATATTTTTTCTCAAGAAAAGAAACCCACATTTCATACAATTTGGGGGATGAAACACCTAAGCACATCAAGTCCATCGTCAAAAGATTCTCTTTACATGGTAGCCCCTCAATATAATCGAATAGACCATATACTTGGCAAGGTGTTCCAACAAATAAGCAGAATCTGCCTTTTTCTAGCTGGGTTAATACTTTTTTAAAAATGCTTCCTAGATCACTCTGCACATACTTGGAACCGCGCATTTCTTCGATCTGATTTTTAGATTCCGCGCTTTTGTGTAACACTGTGCATCCGTCAAATCCAACTGCAAATACAATCCCCTTTTTTTCTTCAAGAATCCAGTCTGCTACAAGAGAAAACGCTCCACCTGCTGTACTCAAATTGCGTTCATCAGCATCTTTATTCTGGATTGCATATTTCACAGAAACGCCTACATTTACAGTCTTTTGGTGCAACATAGGACACACTTTCTCACACAGATTACATTTCACACATTTTTCTCTATCAACTATAGGATACTTAAACCCTTCTTCATCAACCTGCATGGTAATTGCTTCTTTAGGGCAGACACTATAACATGCGGTACACCCACAGCATTTTTCTTTTTCCTTGACCTCTATCATAATCATCTGCCTCTCATCTATCATATTTAACTGATACTATGCAACGCATTCTTAAGGTAATTCAGAGAAGTTTCTCGCATCACTACCAGCTTATCTTCGACCTGTTCGTAATCAATTTTCTCCATAATCACTTCGTCAATCTTTTGATCTTCTTTCGTCATCCTACGACTTTGAAGACCTGTCTGCTTTAAAATACTCTCAATTCTGGAATTGCGGGAGTTTTTGCTTTCATCCGAAAAGCGATTAAACGTCACAAACTTCTTATGGTTCAGAATAGAAAAAACACTTCCATGAAAAGAATCCGTGCATACAAACTCAGCCTTACGAATCAAATTAACAAACTCAGCAGGTCCAGCATTAAAAATTTGATAATCACCGAACGAAATATCTGCCTCAACAAATTCATCCAAAAACGGAATTGTAACAATCTTACATCCCGTACGCTTCTTCAATTCATTGACCCACACTCTATGCTGCGGATTAGATCCAAGTAAATAGCAAAAAATATATTTTTCATTAATAATATTTTTAGGAATAATAATATCATTCCACTCTTTACCAGAAAACAGTAGTGTAGGATCAACAACAGTAGGAACTTCCCTACCAATCAATTCTTTGATCATCTCTGATGCGCGAAGTTCTCGCACACCAATGTAATCTATTCTGCTTAAAAATTGTTTTGCAATCTTCTTTTTACTTTCCGGAATTTGGCTAACCCCAAAACTGGTTGCGTATGCAATTTTGGGTACGTTTTCTGGCACAAACATAAGATTATAAAACCCAGTTGAATATCCCTCTGGGCGCCACAGCTGATCACTTCCGACCAATACTACCGCATAATTTGATGCCGCTTTTCTGAGTTCAGTAATCGTATCATAGCAAGGCGACATAGACGTGAATGTCTGATTCATAAAAGAATCAAAACACTTATTTCGATGTTCAATTCCCTGTGCAACTTCTGGATAATTGCTAAGTTTTTTCTTCTTATTTATTGTGCGAATCTTAGTACGAACCTTTTCCGGAATTCGATCAATAGAACGAAGAATCAAACCCAATGTAGGCTTCCTTGAATACCTGATAAATTCGTAATCGTAACCCAGATTTTGTAATATTTTACCCGTAGCCAAAGTTTGAAGCATACTACCGTAGTTTTTTGTATTATAGCAAGCACATACACCTATCTTCTTCATGGCAACACCTCTTTCTTTACTAGTTGGTCATACATATTCCGTAGCAAATTAAAGTATTTTGTATCATCAAAGCACTTTTCAGCAAGACACCTGGATGCAATCGCCATATTCCTCCGAAGATCGTTAGATATAATCATTTTCTCCAATGCATTCACAAGTGCATTGATGTCTCCTGCTTCATAAATAATTCCATTTTCACCATCGTGAACTGCTTCTGCAACACTGCCTACATTCGTTGCAATGACCGGCATTCCATAACTTATAGCCTCCAAAATAGCAATCGGTAGGCCCTCATCGTAAGAGGGAAGAACTAAAACCTGATTGCTCTGCAAAAGTTTTGTTTTCTCCTCACCGATAACCCAGCCAAGGAAATTCACAAAAGGTCTCAATTCATTCTTGCTTACATAATCTCTGAGTACTCCTTCACATTCACCAGTTCCGCCAATATTAAATGTAACTTTTCCTGGCTGCAATAAACCTTCATGTTTTAGTTTATTTATTGCTTCTAACAGATCAATAACGCCCTTTCTCTTCACCAAAACGCCAAGATACAAGAACTCAACACACTCAACATCCTGATTTGCAAGCATATGTGGGATATGAATTGTATTATTCATCACCAGAACTCTCGCTGCAGGAGCAATTCTTTTAATTCGCTGTTCCCACTCTTTACCAAGTGCTACAACACAGCCACAATCTGTTAGCAATTCCCTGATTTTCTTCTTTTTTGATTCGTTAGATTTTTCATAAAATCCAACGAAACCGGAACTGTGCAAATGAATAATATCTGGGATTCCATATTTTTTGCACAATTTATGAATGTAGTATTTCCTCGTGAAACTACCATTTTGCGACATATGAATATGCACGACATCAACAGTAGTATTCTTACATTCTTTTTTAAGTAATATATACCCTTTTATAAATACTATTATTTTTTTTAGTGCGTTTCCACCCTCAAATGTCGAGATGAGTTTCATCTGAACATTCTGCTCTTTCCAGTCGTGCGACATAATTTGTGAAATTACACTTGAAATGCCGCCCTTTACTGACGGGGCATTTCCCACTGTAATTACTCTAATACTTTTATTTTCGCTCATGAGATACCCACACCTCGGCTTTCATAGTACATCATTTTTTTACAACGTTTCATCATAAACCGGTTTAATATCTACATTGGAATCTCTACCTTTTGTAATAGCCACACTCATTTTTAAGCCACTCGGTTTGTTGTCATTAACAATTATTCTCTCTCCATATGGAGCACCATAAATGATGTGATCATATCGCATTTTATTTTTCTTCAAAAAACTCTCTGTTAAAATTCGATATTCCTCCGTTCTTGAAGTCAAAAATATGATCATGTCATCCTCAGGAATCGAATTCAAGAATTCCTTGGCTCCCGGAAGGAAAGAATCTACGCCATCCGTCTTATATCCATTGTGTTTCACAATGGTACCGTCCAAATCCAGTATCCATGTATGTCCTAAAGTGGATAAAACAATTTTTTTCATTTTCTCAAAGTCTCCCCAATTGCTCCGCCTGGGTGATTAGGTTTAAAATCCCTTTGTAGGTCAAGCTTCATTCTCTTAGACAACTCCATTGCGACTTTTTGAAGAACAATTAAATTCAATGTAGTAGAATGATTCGGTACAATGTTCCAAAGATCGCCCTCATGCTCAAGATTAATAATTAGCGTATTCTCCATTGTGTCAGCCAGAATACTGTGCTCCTTAAAACTAAGTAACCACAACTGAACACCCTTTCTATTTTTGAGGAGATCCACCAAATAAATTGATTCAGCAGTTGCACCGCTCTTGGTCAAAATAATAACTAGATCACCGGGCTTCACCATTCCCATATCTCCATGCACCGCAGTATTTGTATGGAGGAAATTCGCATCAAGTCCCATAGACAACATGGTTCCGACAAACTTATCGCAAATCGGCACATTCTTTCCTAATCCAGAAGGAATAATTTTATGACCAGACTTCAATGTCTTTTCACAAGCGTCAATCAATTTATCCATTTTCTTCACATCGATTGACTTTAATGACCGAGTCAACTGCTCAATGTCATCCTGAAAATACTTTTCAAATGCTTTGCTCATAATACTTCCTCCAAATAATATAATCCATTATAAAATGCTCCGCAAATAGAATCATAATCTTCCCATGCATAGGTAGTCAGGCTCAACCAAACTATAGCCAGTAGAAGCTTCATCTGCTTAGGAGACACCTCATCTCCCACTAATTCAAAGAAAGTATCCTCCATATCTTCCCACTGATTAGATGCAATTTCCAGTCTCACATCTTGTTCATTGATATACAAGTTAAATCTCTTCAGGTTAAACTGATCATAATTACTAACAAGAGAATAGTACAACTTCACCCAGTCATAAGCAACATCACCAAAAATCTCAGTGTTACCAAAATAACCACGAGGATCAATCAACATTGGAATGCAGTCATCTTTAAGCATAATATTAGAAAATGTGCAGTCACCGTGGATTAATTTAAACTCTTTAGGGAGATAACGCATGATTTCCCTTTCAACTTCTTCCTGATGATAGAAAATATTCCTACACTTTCTTCCATTTATGACCACATACTCGTCATTTGCAAAAGGAACAAGTGTCCTGACCTTTTTAAGTCTATCATAAGTTTTGTCAAGATAAGCCACCCGATAACTATCAACATTGACAGGAGCAGTCCCCATGTTGTGAACTTGCTTTAAACACCTAACAATTTGGGTTAAAATACCTTGTTTTTTTTCATAAGGAATAGATGTATATTCGTATATATTCTTTCCATCTATCTTCTCCATACAAATTGCAGGCTCATATTCGTAGATCTTTGGAATATTATCAAAGTGAATTCCCTTTAGCTTCTTGTACCATGCCACTTCTCGAGCAGCGAGCTTCTTTCCTTGCTCATCGATACCATATTTATAGATTTTGTCATCCTTTATTACCATTTTATTGAATGGTCGACATCTTGACTTTGGCAGCTTATCCCATTCGCTATAAAGGCCGTATTCATGCGTATGATACAACGGCTGTTCCTCAAATACATATCCTTTTGACTGAAGCCATCTCACAAACTCACCTTCATCTGGAACGTCAGAAATAAGCGATTTATCATTGAAAATAAAGTGTCCTGCCACACCATGTTCTGTGCTTCTTTCTTCCGCAAATCTTCCGTTTTCATACTTCCACCTGCAGGGAAAGTCTTTAGAGATGCCAATAATATTATTATCTGAATTTGGCAACTGATAATCTTCCGGGAGAACAAGATCACACCAGATAAGCATGAATTTTTCATTATACGGAACATAAGAAATCGCTTCCTTCATTCCCGCACAAGTTCCTGCTTTGCCAGAAGCACATACCATCTGAAAATCCACATCTACAAAAGCATTTAGATATTTCTCTAGAACATCGTATTTGTAATCACCAATCACAATAAATTTCTTTTCCGGATACTTTCTAAACAAATGCATAATCATTGGAAGATTATCAATTGGGACAAGTGCTTTAGGTTTATTCCTAGTCAACGACTCCATGCGGGTTCCTTTTCCACCTGCCTGGACAATAATATAGTTGAGCATTTTTTCTCCTCTCTTATAAAAGCCTTATTCTGCAACCAGTTGGTCAACCAACGCTATCAAATCAGTACTCAGTCTATCTTCTTCTGCATTATTTGACACAGAAATAACTATTCCATTTCCAAATTTCTGAATCCTACCATTTTCACTATCAACTCTTTTACTGTAGTAGGAATAGTCCAAGGAGTTTTTCAGCACAAAAATTTTAATCAATTTGTGCGACAGATTCATCCATTCACATATATCCATAAAGCCAGACTGAACTCCTACAACAATAGCTCCATGTGCCACAAGTCCAAGTAACTGATCTGGAAGTAAAAATATCCTATTCGTAAGCGGAACCACCGCCTGCTCTGGAGCTGCGTTTGTTAGTACAGCATATTTTCTTTTAATATAATAATCTGCCAATTGTGAAAGGTGATTTATATCCACAGATGAGGAACTCCCTGCAAAAGGTGCCAGAATAATCGTTTTATTTATATCTAGTGAATTGTCTTCGATGTATTTCTGAGCATATTCCATCGATTCTGTAGATAAACTATTAGGAATTTCTAGCATCTTTTGGTTATCCTTACAAAAAGATTCCGGAATCGCATAAAGTGCCAGTTCCTCCTCCACTGTAGATGCATCAGGATGAATATGATATGCATTATTCTTATTTCTCGCATACCATTGGAGTCGTTCAAGTTCCTTTTCTGAGAACATACGAATCTCATCAATCTCTTTACAACACCTAAGAAGACCAACCAAGTTTTTCCGTGTTAATACAACAATTTTAGCCTTCGTCCCCTCAGCATTTTGATAGTGTTTGAATATACTAATGGCTGGTATAGTTCGGACTGCATCTCCAAGATGTTTATTTTTAATAAAATAATGAACATTATCATCTTTACATAATTGCTTCTTTGCAATAGATCTACCACATACCATGCCAATTGCTTTCAATACAGATTCATAAATACATAGAAGTACTTTGCTACCCTTAACAAATTGTTTTAGATAAATATATATTGTACTATTTTTTTTCATCCGCCCTCACCCAATGTAACTTTTTATATCTTGTGTTCTATTGATTATCTTTTGAGGATTATTTTATTCATATCTACCCTCACTTGTTCTCTATAAATTTATCTATACTATCTATAATTCTTTGTGTATTACTCACATATGCCCTATATGTAGTCTTTTTTACTGTTTCTAGTGCATCACCGATTTTCTCGGCATCATCACACTCACAAATTAACTGAAGTTCCTTAAACTGGCCAACCAGCTGAAGCTGATGATCATCAACATGCTCACCATATTTTGCACGCCGAGGAACAGCAATTACCTTTTTACCTTTTTTTACAGCTCCAATAATTGCTCCCGTGCCTCCATGTGTTATGACAATGTCAGCCTTTCCCATTTCTTTACTAAACTCATCTCTATCCAAAAACTTTTTATAGCTGAAGTTCTTCGGAAGGTAATCGCTGTAGCCTATTTGCGCAAACACATCCTCTGCATCAACTGCTCCTTTTTCACACAGTTCATCCACAGCCTTCAGTAATCTATTAAATTGAAATTTCTGTGATCCAAGTGTTATAAAAATCTTATTTCCCATTTAATAGATTCCTCCTAAATATATAGCTTTAGGATAAACTTTCAGCATTGGCTTCCACTGAACATAAAACTGATCTGCAAATTTATAGAGCAATTTTCCGGTTTTTGTCGGAGACTTAACCTTTGCAAAGGACTCGATGTAAATCAGCTTTTTACCCATAAGTTTAGAAATCAGACAAATCGGTATCATAGCAAGAACTCCTGTGCAGATGACTACATCGGGTTTCTCTTTTCTATAAATGCCAATAGACTTCCAAGCATTTTGAATCATCCGCCAGATAAAATCTTTTTCTCGGCGATTAACCTGCTTCATATAATATGTTATTTCACCTTTTGCTTCTGCGCTATAATCTGTCTTCTCAGTAATAACAAAGCTATCATATTTTTCCATCAGTGGTTTTAACATCATGAGTTGCTCATAATGTCCGCCTGATGATGCTGCAAAGCATATTTTTACGTTTTTCTTTTCATCCATTTCTTTATCTTTCCCGTTTAATCACGCTGGAAAATATCTCTCGTATAAACCTTATCTTTCACATCATCCAAACACTTATCATAACGGTTTGCAATGATGGCATTGCTCATTTCCTTAAACTCGTCCAAATCATTGACCACGACGCTACCGAAGAACTTTTCTCCATTCTTCAAAGTCGGTTCATAGATAATGGCCGTTGCGCCCTTGGCCTTGATACGCTTCATAACGCCCTGGATAGAGCTCTGGCGGAAGTTATCACTGTTGCTCTTCATGGTCAGACGATACACACCCACCACAACATCTTTTTCTTTATTCTCATCCCAACTGTCATTTGCTCCATAGGCACCGGCAATTTCCAAAACACGATCTGCAATAAATTCCTTACGAGTGCGGTTAGATTCAACGATTGCTTCAATCAAGTTCTCCGGCACATCAGCATAGTTAGCCAGCAGCTGTTTCGTGTCCTTGGGCAGGCAGTATCCGCCATAGCCAAAGCTTGGATTATTATAATGAGTGCCAATACGGGGATCCAGGCAGACACCGTTGATGATCTGCTGTGTGTTCAGTCCTTTCATTTCAGCATAAGTATCCAGTTCATTAAAGTAGCTCACGCGCAGAGCCAGATAAGTATTGGCAAACAGCTTAACAGCCTCAGCCTCTGTAAATCCCATAATAAGCGTATCTATGTTTTCCTTGATCGCACCCTCCTGCAGAAGCTCTGCAAAGGTGTGTGCTGCCTTTACCAGACGGGCATTCTCCACATCCGTGCCCACAATGATACGGCTCGGATACAAATTATCGTACAGAGCCTTGCTCTCACGTAAAAACTCCGGGCTGAAGATAATGTTATCGCAGTGATACTTCTCACGAACGCTGGCGGTAAAGCCAACCGGAATGGTACTCTTAATGACCATGATTGCTTCCGGATTATATTCGATGACCAGCTTGATCACAGCTTCCACGGCACTTGTGTCGAAGAAATTCTTCTTACTGTCGTAATTTGTAGGAGCCGCTATCACTACAAAATCTGCATCGCTGTATGCTTCCTTTGCATCCAGAGTTGCGGTTAAATTCAGTTCTTTTTCTGCCAGATACTTTTCAATGTACTCATCCTGAATCGGAGACTTTCGGTTATTGATCATGTCCACCTTCTCCGGAATGATATCCACAGCAGTTACCTGATGGTGTTGGGAAAGTAAAGTGGCAATTGACAAACCAACATAACCAGTTCCAGCAATCGCAATTTTATAGTTCTTTTTCATAATACTGACTCCTCCATCCAATTTCTTTCCACAAAAACAAATTCCGCAACAGAGTATGCGCCTTTGCATTCGATGTTGCGGTCAAGTTCAGTCTTTTCTCTGCAAGTTTTTTCGATACCGTTCCCCCTAGTGCATGTTCTTATCCTTGTTCCTCAAACTTTTTTTACCGGTGTAGGATGCTTCCGGCCTTATCCGAAAGCATTCTACACACCGTTGTGTGCCATGCCCAGAAGTAGATACAAACAACTGCCGTCACCACCGACAGCCCTGCTTCTGTCCGGTACGGGTACCAGATCCGTCCTGCGGCTTAACCCTGTTTATTTCTCTACTTTCAAAATCCGTGACAGTTCTGCCACGTTATTGGAAGAATCCACAGCCGCATAGGTTACGATCACTTCACCCTTTCCGGTTTCTGTAACCTTTTCAATCAGTAAGGAATCCGTCACATCCCCGTCATGGGAATCGTAAGCGGTTACGCCTTCCAGCAGCTGATCGGTATCTGTGCCGGTTGTATAGGTCTGCTCAGTATCCGGCAGTGTGATAACCGGCGCTGTCCGATCCATTTGTAAGTAGAAGAATGCGCAAAGCGCAATCAAAGCTGCATCTGCAATAAAAAATCCGATGGTCAGACCTTTTGTACTCACTTCGCATCCCCCTTTTCTTCTGTGCTCTGCTGTAGTGCGGCAGTTCCTGTCTCAGAAGCTGTCACATTGGTTTTGGGGTCTGTATCCAGCGGCAGATCGTCCTGTGCTTCGTCTGCACCGTCATTTCCGTAGCCGTAATAGCTGCCATAGTAATAGCCATAATATTTCCCATAATATGGATTCTTTTTGGTGTTGACCTTGTTCAGGACACATCCAAGAATCCGGCAGCCTACCTTATCCAGCTGTTCTTTTACATTCTGGGCAAATTTGTAACTGATGGCTCCGCTTTCTACAACGATTACCGTTCCGTCGCAGATCGCACCTACAACCGCACCATCGATTACACTGCCGAGGGGCGGTGTATCTACGATGACATAATCATATTTCATCCGCAGCACTTCCAGCATATTTTTGAAGGCATCGCCTCCCAGAAGCTCACTGGGGTTGGGCGGTATCGGTCCTGCAAAAATAATATCGAAATTGTTAACGTTGGTTCTGCAGCATACATCGTCCAGCTCCATCTGTCCGCTCAGATAATGGGACAGTCCGTATTTTTCACGGTTTGCTTTATAACGGCCCCGCAGTACGGATTTGCGCAGGTCTGCGTCAACCAGGATCGTCTTCTTGCCGCTTTCTGCAAGGGACAGACATAACTGGAAGGAAACGCTTGTCTTTCCTTCGTTTGGCGTACAGCTGGTCAGGGAAATCACTTTGACATTTTTTCCTGCAAAGCTCAGATTGGTACGCAATGTTTTATAGGCTTCTTTTGTTCTGAAATCCAGACGCTCGATGGAGCGAATTACTACGTTCTGCATGTTTCCCTGTCACCTCACTTTCCGCTTGTCGCCTGTTTTTTATATTTTTTCTTTTTCTTCTTGCCGTCAGCTTCATTCAGCGGAATCATCGCAAGGGTGGAAATTCCGAGATATTTTTCCACATCCTCTTCCGTCTGAATCGTATCGTTCATCAGGTGGGAAAGGATTACGATGGCCGCTACAATCAGAATACCAAGCATCCCGCCCAGCATCGTGTTTTTCCCGACGGAGGGGCTTGCCTTATGGGTCGGTACGTTTGCTGTTTCTACGATATTAACCGCTTCGATATCCATAACGTTGCGGATATGGGTCGAGGCCGTTTCACGGATTGCATTGGCAATTTTCATCGCCGCAACCGGATTGCTGTCCGTCACTGCAATGGAAATCACTCGGGTGTCTGTCGGTGTGCTTACGGTAACCTTACCGCTTAACTGTTCATAACTCAACGGCAGATCCAGTTGTTCGATGACCGCTTCCAGTACGAAACGGCTTTTGATTAGCTCCGAATAGTCCTTAACCAGCTGCGTGCCTGCCTGCAGGTCATTGTAGGTTACATTTGCATTGCTGCTGTCCTGTTTGTTCAGGATATAGATCTTGGTTACGGACTGATACGTCGGCGTCATCAGGAATTTGCTTCCCCCAAAGGCCAGAAGTGCTGTAAACAGTCCCACCGCAATCATCAGCGGAAGCTTTCTCCAGAGTACCCAAAAAAGTTCTACCAGATCGATTTCGGTTTCCTCGTTGCTTCTCTGGTTTTGATTTTCCATGTCTCGTTCCCCTTTTTCTATTCGATGTCTTCCATATCTGTATTGTCCAGAATGTGTGCTGCGTTTTTGTAGAGCAGACGTGCCGCATATTCCGGGCTGCAGTGTCTTTGCAGCCATGAGGCTCCTTCCGCCATCGATACAGACCGGTCTCCCTCTGCTCTGTGGGCGTCCGTTCCGATGAGATCTGCAAGCTCTTCTTTTATCAGACTGCGTGCTGTGCGTTTTAGCTGTCCGCCCAGCAGTCCCGGCAGCTCTCCTGCGTTGATCTGGATCCGGCAGCCCATGTCCTTTAATTCTTCGACCCGGTTGAAATCCTTTACCACGTTCCGATAACGCTCGATGTGCGCAACAATCGGGCGGTAGCCCTCGCAGAGCAGGTCATACAGGCAGTTCCGGATGTACGCCCATTCTTCGTCCGGTGAAAATTCTGTCAGAATATAATCTGATCCGGCAAGAGTTCCCGCCTTGCCCTGTTTTAACAGCTCGATGGTATCCGTGCAGCAAAAAATCTCACCGCCGCTGTAAAGTCTGATGTCGATTCCGTTTTCCTTCGCAGCCTGCTGCAGCTTCTGTGTCCGTTCCAATGCGGAAGCAGCGGTAATGCTGCGTCTGTTCGGTTTCTGATGCGGAGTCAGGATAACTGCTGCAACGCCCTGTTTTACTTCCTGGCGCAGCATCGTCAGGCTCTCTTCCAGATTTCTCGCGCCGTCATCCACCTCCGGCAAAATATGACAGTGAATATCTATGTACTGATTTTTCTTCTCCGGCATCTCAAGCCTCACTTCCGGAGTTTTTTTTGCTGTCCGAACTGCTTTTTACGGTCTCCGGTACTGTCTCGCATTCTGATGCAGCTTCCGCCTGTGCTGCCCGAAGTCCGTCGGCAAACAGCCACAGCATCCGCAGGCAGTAATCCTGTATACTCTGAGGCATCCCGTTGAGTCCGCGCATCAGCTGTTCTTCCTGACTGACTGCGGATTTTTTCTCTTTCTCGCCATAAATCAGCGTATCCAGACTCACTCCATACAAGCGGGACAGGTTAATCAGTGTTTCCACACTCATGCCGCAGGTTCCCCGCTCGATATCCGCATAATATTTATTGACGACACCGAGCCGTTCTGCCACCAGCTCTCTGCTCCAGCCGAGCTCAAGCCTCCGACAGCGCAGCCGCTCTCCTGCAGCGATCCGGTCATATGCCGGCTTCTCCTGCTTTCTCTTCATCTTGTCCCCCACTTGTTTCTTTCTGTTCATCCTAACGTATTTCTACTCTAACAATTATGTTTTTTGTCGAAATTACAAACTTCTTTCCAGTCACTTTATCATACCATCTAACGTCTTCTTTGCAAGCAGACAACGTAGCCAATATTTATGTCATTTTGATTAAATTTCTATGAAAAGTGTTAAAAATTGATAGAAAACCTCCTCTTGTATCTCGTATTTCGGATTCTTTCCTTTTCAATTGGCATGTTTTTCCTGGAATCCTGTTCGCCTGAATATACTCTGTTTTCCCCACTATTTTCCGGCTTTTACCCCCCCCCCCCCCGATCAAAATTTAATCATTTTTACATTGTTATATCGTATATTCTTGTTCTCTATTTTTAATGTTCGTTAAAATGTGTATTTTTGTTTGTTTTATAGTTGGTTTTGCTCTTTCTGCAGTTTTTTTCATTTTATTGTACAGACGCTTTTTCGTATTTTTTAGTCCTGCATGACTTGTTTTTGTCCAATCCGACTAGTACAGCGTTTCGTAAATAACTATACCAATCGCGTAGGATGTGGATTCGAGTGTGCAGGTATAAAAACGCAGGCGTAGCGGGCTACGCTGAGGCTTTTATACCTGTGCAATCGGATTCACAGGCAGGTGAGTGGTATAGTTATTTCGAAAACGATGTACTAGTTTCTATTTTCACTTTTTTCTTTCCAACATGCACCTGTATTGCGCCGACCTCCGCCGTGGAATACCAGCGGATTCCCCGCTCTTCCAGGCGTTTCAGCGTTTCCGGCGCCGGATGCCCGTACCGGTTGTTTTTGCCGCAGGAAATCAGGACCAGCTCCGGCTGTGCCAAATCCAGCAGTGCTTCTCCCGTCGCGTTGGACGCGCCGTGGTGCCCGGCGTCGAGGATGGTACAGCGGAGGGGATTTTGCGCAGCGGGCTGGGTTGACGGTGCACACGGGAGTGCCTGCTCCTGCCCAGCGGGCTGGGTTGACGATGCACACAGGAGTGCCTGCTCCTGCCCAGCGGGCTGGGGCTGCTCCATGGCGGGTCGCGCCTGCTCCACCAGCCAGTCTTCGCCGCTCTTTTCCAGATCTCCGGTCAACAGCATCTGAAAATCGCCCTGTGACAGGCGCAGCACCAGCGACGCATCGTTGCGATCCTCCGGCACTTTTTTCGCATAGGGGTGCAGGCAGGAGATCTGCAGCGCGCCATCGGTCATGTGCTCTCCCGCAGAAAGGTATTCCACGGAGACGTTCGCCTCTTCGATCTGCTGCAGCAGCGTTTCCAGCACTTCATCCTTCAACGCCACATCCGGCAGAAAAATGCGCCGGATTTTGACCCGGCTGCTTTTCGACCACTCCAACAGCTCCCCTACCGCGCTGATGTGGTCTTCGTCCCAATGCGTGATGAAAATTCCTTCCACGCTCCGCGTCCCGATATATTTCAGCCATGGAATAATCTGGTACTGTCCGGTCTTTTTCTTCGACGTACTTCCGGCATCCACCAGATATACATGATGCTCCCGGGTTTCGATTCCAATGCACTCTCCCTGCCCGACGTCCAGCATCGTGACGTTCAGTTCACCCGGCAGGCGGATCAGGAAAATCCCCATCAGACACACAGCTGCTGCAAGCCGGAGGTGCGGACGGAGTTTTTTGCCTGACACAGCCAAAGCAATCAGTCCGATTGTATACACGGCCAGTGCCTGCCAGGTCGGATATCCGGTGTGCAGGATACTGCCCGGAAGCGCCGTTGTAAACCGGCACAGCTGCTCATAGCAGGAAAAAATCGCTTCGATGGCGGTGCAAAGAAGGTGCTGGGGAAGCTCCAGGCAGTGGGTAAACGCAGTCAGACGGGCGACCAGCTGCAGTCCGATCAGGCACGGCAGCAAGATTCCCATTAGCGGAATGACTGCCAGATTCAGCAGTACCGACCACGGACTCCATTCATAAAAATGAATCAGCAGAAACGGCAGCATCGTCATGGTAATGCCCAGACCGGCAAGGATATTTTTGCGGAGGAAGCGGCAGGCCCGGACGATGGCAGTCCGGGCAATATTCCACCCGGCAACTCCATCGGTGACTCGCAGCGAAGGTGCTGTGTCCTCCCAACCATCCTGCAAAACCGGAATCATTACCGCAATCCCGATCACTGCCGAAAACGAAAGCTGAAAGCCTGCATCCAGAATCCGCTGCGGCTTGGGCACAAGCAGAAGCAACGCCGCAACCGCAAGGGAGGTTGGCAGATCGGGCGTGCGCTTTAGCAGTCCCGCCGCCAAAAACAGCAAAAACATGACAAGGGCGCGCCGGGTAGAAATGCCCATTCCGGTCAGCTGCGCGTATACAATCAGAATCCATGTGGAAATTCCGGCGCTCAAAGTAACCGGAAGCCGTACTTTTTTCAAAAGTCCGAACAGTCCTGCGCCGATCAGGGACAGGTGCAGTCCGGAAATTGCCAGCAGATGGCTGATTCCTGCGCCCTGGTATAGCGCTTTTACTTCGCTGTCCATTCCTTTTTTCCGTCCGAGCACCATGGCGGATGCGGTCGCACCGTTCTTTTCCCCCAGCAGCTTCCGGAACAATACCTCCGATTCATAGCGCAGCTGTGAAAGAAATTCTTCCAGCCGTCCATAGTTTTTTGTCTGAGCGGTAATTTTTGTTTTTCTCAGCGCAAACAGGCAGTCTTTTCTCCGATAATAGGCTGCTGTGTCGAATTCTCCAGGATTCGTTGCATGCAAAAATGGCGACACTTCGCCGAAAACCCGAACATAGCTGCCTGCCTTTGGAAGCGCTTCGTCTTCCTGCAAATAGCACAATGTACTCGCGTTTTTCCCGAATATTTCCTGCATTTCATTGATTTGTGAGATTGTTTTCTGAGAAGAAATAAGAATTGACATCTGGTCCGCATCTGCCGAACCGGATATCTGTGACAGGTTATCGGTCGTTTCCGCCGAATCCCCTGAAAAAACAAAAGATGAGGCATCTGCCTCGATAGAAAGGTCTTTTAAATAAAAGCTGGCGTTTTCCCGGGTTCCATCTACAGGCTGCCAGCAGTCTGTGACTTTGCCCGTCAGGCACAGGGTTTCGCCATCCATGGCTTCCAGCCAGGTGTCAAGCTGTGTAAGCGAGGTGCACCCGCCAATTGGTGCTTTCTCTGACGTGTCTGTGCCAGCGTCCGTTCCCACCCACTCCGGCAGCAGACGCGCTGCCAGATAGAGGGTCAGGAAAATCAGGATTGCCGCGCACAGCGGTCTTCTGCAATTTTTTATGATTGTAATTCCTCCGTTTCGTAAACCAGATCAAGGTTCCGGTCAAACACGTTAGACAGTGAAATTTTTTCCCGGAAAATCATATCCGTATTTCCGTTTACCGCAATCTGCACCTTGTTGATGTTCGACAATTCTACCAGAGAGTTAACAATGGAATAGATCTGAACCTCTGCGGAAACATTGTAGGTCTGTGTCAGGAAACCGTTATCCAGGTTTACATAACATGTTCCATCCTTTACCGTCACGCCCAGCACCTTTGTCGCAGGGTTGATGACCGGATAAAGCTCTTCGTTTTCTGCATCCGGTCCGGCAATCAGCCGCTCTACCACCAGCTTTTCCATGGAAATGTTGCTGCTGTATACAACCGGTTTTGTCTGGACGCCGATCAGGCGCTCGCCGCTTTCATTGGTAAAGTAAAGAAGCAGGCGCGTTTTTTCGTATGCATTGATTTCATTTCCGGCGTTATCGATAAACAAATCTGCCGTCATAGGGCCGACCACATTGCCGAGGCTGTCCGTCAGTGCTTCTCCACCGACCGTCACCGAGACATAGGAAATTCCCTCCAGCTGCGTCATCGTGCGCACAATTGCAGCCCGAACCAGCACTTCTGAGGACGGAGACAGCTTTTTATATTCCACACTCATGTCCAGCACCAGCTGATCGTCTTTGACATTCCAGCTATTGATCGTAAAACCGCTGATCGGTGAGCGCAAAGACAATTCTACCGGATTTTCCTTCAGTTGAGAAATACCCCATTCCGCCTGTTCGGAAAGGGTGTCGCCCTCCGGTTCTTTTTCCACTGCCGTGATTTTCGTTTCTTCTTTATTAATATAATAAACGCTGACCGTATTTGCAGGCGTCTCTTCTTTCTTCCCGCACCCGGCAAATATTCCGGTCAACAGCAGACAGCCCAAAAGCAGCGCAACCGCCCGCATTTTTCTGATCTCTGACATAATCTTCTCCAAATTTTCTGAAATCACTTGATGTAGGACAAGGGGATTTTCACCGTAAAGGTCGTGCCCTGTCCTTCCACGCTGCTCACTTTGATCGAACCGCGGTGCAGCAGAATCGCATTTCTGGTGATGGCAAGTCCAAGGCCGGTGCCTCCGATTTCACGGGAATGCGATTTATCTACTCTGTAAAAACGTTCATAAATATGCTCGTAATCCTGCTCCGGGATACCGATGCCAGAGTCGGAAACCTCTACTGTAAAAAATTGATGATCCGCATCCAGAAGCACCTTGACCCAGCCGTGTTCTTTATTGTATTTAATCGCATTTTCCACAAGGTTCGTGAAAATCTGAGATATTTTGACCTCGTCCACCTCTGCCGTAACCGGGCGCAGGCTTTCCAGAACCACCTCGATGTCCCGTTTGCGGGCGATGGGACGCAGGCGCTTTAGCGTCGTTTCCAACAGCTCGTTGATATCCACTGCGGAAATGTCCATTGAGCCTTCGGTTTTGTCCATTTTTACAAGGGAAAGCAGGTCGTTGATGATTTTATTTTCCCGCTCGATTTCCTCCGTAATGTCCTGCATAAACTCCTGATACAGCTCCACCGGCACGTCCGGCTGCTGATTCAGGGAATCCGCCAGCACCTTGATCGAGGTCATGGGCGTTTTCAGCTCGTGAGAGACATTCGATACGAATTCCTGCCTGGAATCGTTGATGACCTTCATTCTGCCCAGCAGCTGGTTGAAGGCATCCACGATATGCTCGGTTTCCAGATAATCCGGTACGGAAATCGGCTCGTCCGTGAAACCGTCCTTGACCTCACTGATCGCCTGGGTTACGCGCTTAAAGGGCATAATCAGGATGTGCGAGAAGAAAAAGACGATGCCAATAATGATAATTCCCATCACGATTTCCAGAATCAGGGCTTTCCGGCTCAGGATGTCCAGCGTCGTCGCAATGCTGTCTGTCGATGCACTGGCCAGAATCACGCCGCGTACGATGCTCGTCTGCCCTTTTTCCCCGTCTACCGTCTCCGTAATCGGAACCGTCATCTCGATATAGCCGTTCGTCTTGTCGTAGCGGGTCGTACTTTCCCCGCGGAAGCACTTGATCACCTCCTCGGAAATCATCGTTTTCCCCTCGCTCATGGCGTAGGTGTCTTTCACAATGCGGAAATTACTGTTGATAATCAGCACACGGCCGTCATACAGGTTGGACATCTGCTCCAGCTCGGCATTGACGACATCGGAGGTTGGATTTTGCAGGTAGTTGTAATTGACCAGGTGGTTTGCGATAATCCGGTACTGGGACGCGACGTCCGAGCCGCGCAGATTCACCGCACGTTCTTCGTAATTATTCAGAATGCCCAGCCGCATGATGTCGCTGGGCACGATTCCGATGATCAGCATCAGGAGGAAAATGTAGGCCTTCAGGCTGCGGAAGATCGGAATTTTATAAGTGAGCCGCCGGAATAATCCGGGGGTTTTGCTGCTTGTGTTCATGGGTTCCTCCGGGGGAAAAGGATTGGGCTGCCGACGGGAAACCGGACCTTTTGCTAACGCAAAAGCCCGGTTCGCGTTGCTCACCGGGTCATCCGCTGACAACCGGCAAAATCTTCTGCAAGCAGAGATTTTGCCGCTTTTCATCGTCTGGTCCGGTTCTGCTTATACGCGGAAGAAGTACCCAACTCCCCATTTGGTGTGGACGTAGCGGGGTTCGCTGGGGTTGGTTTCAATTTTTTCGCGGAGACGGCGGATGTGGACGTCTACGGTGCGGACATCCCCGGGATAGTCTGCGCCCCAGACGAGGTTCAGAAGCTTTTCGCGGCTGTAGACTTTATTCGAATTACGGATCAAAAGCTCCAGCAGGTCGAATTCTTTTGCAGTGAGATTGACCTCTCTGCCGGAAATGCTGACGCGACGGCTTTCGCAGTCCACGCGCATATCTCCGCTTTCCAGAATGCTTTCCGGCTTTGCAATCTGTCCTCTCGCGGAGGTGCGGCGCATGATCGCCTTGATGCGCGCCTTTACCTCGAGGATGTTAAAGGGCTTTGTGATATAGTCGTCTGCGCCGTATTCCAGTCCCATGATTTTGTCCATGTCGTCGTTTTTGGCTGTGAGCATTACGATCGGAACATCCGAAAACTCCCGAATCTGCTGGCATACTTCGGTTCCGCTCAGTTTTGGCAGCATAATGTCGAGCAGAATCATATCAAATTTCTGCTCTTTCGCACACAGCAGTGCCTCTTCTCCGTCATATGCGCAGGTCACTTCCATTCCGTCCTGCTCCAGACTGAACCGGATTCCTTTTACAATCAGCTTTTCATCGTCCACAACCAAAACTTTCTTTGCCATGTTTCTCCCTTTTCCCGACCGGACAATCCGTTTCTCGCTGTTTGTCCGGATTCTTTCTGTCTATGATTAAACTGTAATTTTGTCTTTGATTTTTGAAAATGCAGCCTGCTTGATTCCGCTGATTTTCATGATATCCTCAATCTGCGCAAACGCTCCATGCTGCTCCCGATAGCTTATGATCGCCTTTGCCCGGCTTTCCCCGATTCCAGGCAGCGTCATGAGTGCAGCAACGTCCGCTGTGTTGAGGTTGACCAGACCGTTCTCCAAGGCCGGAGCGCTGTTGCTTCGCACATTTCTGTCTGTCGTTTGCATATCGCTGTCCGGCGAAGTCTGGATCCCGGCTTTCTTTTCTGTCTGTCCGTCAGCGCAGCTTTCCGATTTTGTCATGATATAAATCTGACAACCGTCCACGATTTCTTCCGCCAGGTTGCAGCATGCTTCATCCGCTTCCGGCAAAAAACCGCCTCCTGCCTCCACGGCGTCTATAATTCTGCTGCCTGCCGGAAGCTCATATACCCCCGGAGCGGATACTGCTCCACAGATATGCACCACAAGGGTTTTTGCTTCCTCTAAGGAAGCATCGGAGAGCTCTGTCCGATCTGTGCTTCCGGCACTTGGCTCAGCCTTGCGGTTTTGATCCGTGTCCCCGGCATTTGACTCAGCCTCGCGGTTTTGGTCTGTATTCCCGGCATTTGGTTCAGCCTCGCGGTTTTGGTCCGTGTCTTCGACCTTTGATTCTACTTTGCGGTTTCCATCCCCATAGGCTATGCTTTCCTTTTCCGACAAAAAGAGCTCTTCCCGCTGTGCCCCACAGGCCCCTAGCGTCGGGCATAGCGTTGCCCACAGAATTCCCCATAAAACCACTCTCCAAAGCCGGTCTGTTCTTTTTTTCTGTTTCCAGGATCTCAATTTTTCTCCTGCGGCGCGGCATGCCGCAGCAACTGTTTGAAATATCGGCATTTTATCCTCCATTCCGCAGGCGCTTTGCGCCGAAGGAACCGCGAGCAGAACTTCCAGTTCTGCGCTGCGATCCTGGCTACTTTGTGACGCCTGCGGCACAAAGAGCTGTGTGAAAAATAAGCGATCACGCTTATTTTTCACACCATCTCCTTTTCCATATTCGAAAAGGCCCCATTTCCTGCCGCATATCAGTATTGTATGTCAGAACCGGGTATTTGACAAGCCGGAAAGCTTTCCAAAAATGCTTCCGTCACAGCCCCTATTTCCTGTATTTTGCCAATACGGAAAGCATTTTCCCAACGTCCAGCGGTTTGGGCAGATGCTCATTCATTCCTTCCCGCTTCACCCGTTCTGCATCCTCCAAAAAGGCGTTGGCCGTCAAAGCAATGATGGGGATACTTTCGGCATCTGCACGGCCGCTGCTGCGGATCGCCCGCGCCGCTTCGTAGCCGTCCATTACCGGCATCATCAGATCGGTCAGGATCGCATCAAAGGTACCTGCCGGCTGCTCCAGATAGCGCTCCACCTCTTCTTTTCCATTATATGCCTTTGTGATCTGTACACCTGCATCTGTCAGAAAGGTTTCCGCGATCTCCATATTCAGCTCATTGTCCTCTGCAAGAAGCACACGCATTCCGGTAATATCCGCACTCTGATCCCCTTCTTCGATCTTCTTACATTCCTGTTCTTTGGGTCCTTCAAACAGGAGCGTGACCGTAAATATGGTTCCAACTCCTTTTTTGCTCTCCACCGTAACGGTTCCGTCCATCTTGTCGATCAGATGCTTGACGATGGACATTCCCAGTCCGGTTCCCTGGGTTACACTTTTTTTATCGGTATTTTCCCGGGAAAAGGGTTCAAACAGATGGGGAAGAAATGCTGTGCTCATGCCGATCCCGTTATCCGAAATCACTGTCTGACAGGATATCAGGTTTTCCCCGATAGCCTTTATAGTCACCTGACACAGGACATATCCTCCGGCATCCGTATATTTGATCGCATTTCCCAAAATATTGATAAAGATCTGTCTGACATGCAGAGAGCTTCCAAGCACACAGCCGACTGCTGTACCTTCTGTCTGTTCTTCATATTTTAAAAGAACTCCCTTATCTGCTGCCCGGGGTTCCACGATCGTGATAATTTCCTGCCAGAGCTCTTTTAAGCAAAACGGCTCTTTCGTAAGCTGAAGGTTTTCTTCATCCAGCTTGTTAAATTCCAGTACATCGTTAATCAACTCCAGCAGATGCTTTGCCGCAACCTTTTCCTTCGCACGGTTTGCATCCACCAGCGCTCTGTCCTCCCTGTGGCGGTCGCTGATTTCGATCATTCCGATAATGCCGTTTAACGGTGTCCGGATATCATGTGACATTCGGGACAAAAATCCGGTTTTTGCTGCATTTGCACGCTCTGCCGCCTCCTTCGCCTGCTTTAACTCCTCTTCATTTTTATCAATCGCAGCGATCGAGCGCTCCGTGATATAAAAAATGATCAAAAAAGAAAGCACCAGTACCAGAAACATGGTTGCTGCAACATAGATCAGATTTTGGTTCGCCTCTAAAATGCCGTAGGAAACTGCAAGATTATATTCCCCATATTTTTCATAGACCAGATACTGCTGTCTGTCACTGATTTTCACACTGGTCCGATACCGCTTTCCTTCCTGCAGGTTTCCTTCTTCCAGCCGGTCGGAATCCTGCAGCTCATAGAGCAATACATCCTGCCGCGTGGTTGCAAGCATTTTTCCTGTGGTGGCATTTAGCAGAAAAATATTCATTCCGGAGGTAATCGGCATCTGCCGAACCAGATTTTCCACGCTGGCACTGTTCATTTTTGCAAGCAGTCGGCTGGGGGTAATGCCAATCTGGATCATGGCCGTGCCGGAAGAATTCCAGACGATGGCATACATCATCATTTTGCCTTCTGCAGTATTCGGCACCATATCCTGACACATGGAAAGCGTTTTATCTGTCAGCATGGGCTTAAAATATCCCATTTGTTCGCCGGAAGAAAAGCTGTAGCCAAAATACTCCGGATTTGTTCCTGCCACGATACATCCGCCCGTATTGATAATGTGAATTTCGTCCACACGCAGCTGTTTTGCGATCTTGCGGTACTCCTCTGTGGTCTGATATAGTCTTCCTTCCATTTCAAGGAGATTTGCCACTGTCTCTGCCCGCAGCGTATACTCTTCCTTCAGGGTTTCCAGAAGCGTCTGATAGCTTTCTTTATTTTCTTCGATCACATCCTCCAGCTGCTGCAGGATCATCTCGCTGGCGATCCAAGCATTATGCCGATTGCTCAGCATCTGAAGAGAAACGCTTCCTATCCATATGATAATAAACGATGTCAGAATGATTCCATAAATCCGTCTGGTTCGATTTCTATTTTTGCTCATAAAGCGGCGCTCCCTTCTTGAACTGTACACTAAGTATAGCATTTTTTCGATGTTTTACATAGTGTCTTGTGTTTCTTTGCAGACAAGTCTATACTGACCTTGTGTAGTATTAAAAACGGAGGGTTATTTTACTTTATGAGTAAGCAGGCAGCACAAAACACAACAAATCAGATCACTGAAGGAGTCATCTGGAAGCAGCTTCTGATTTTCTTTTTCCCTATTTTATTTGGAACTTTTTTTCAGCAGCTCTATAACACTGCGGATGCGATCATCGTCGGCAACTTTGTCGGTAAGGAAGCGCTTGCCTCTGTCGGGGGCTCTGCTTCCACGATTATCAACCTGCTCGTCGGCTTTTTCGTCGGGCTTTCTTCCGGTGCAACTGTTATCATTTCCCAGTATTACGGCGCAGACAACCGGCGCAGGGTCAGTGATTCCGTTCATACCGCTATTGCACTGGCGATTGCAGGCGGCGTTGTAATTATGCTGATCGGTCTTGTTTCCGCACGCTTTGCCCTGACCGCGATGGGAACGCCGGACGACATCCTTTCCCTTTCCCTGACTTATATGAAAATTTATTATCTCGGCACGATTCCGTCCATGATCTACAACATGGGCTCCGGTATTCTGCGCGCTGTCGGCGATTCCAAACGGCCGCTCTATTTCCTGATCGCTTCCTGTCTGGTCAACATTGTGCTCGACCTTTTATTTGTCGCCGTGCTCGACATGGGCGTTGCCGGAGCTGCGATTGCGACGATTGCGTCCCAGTTTTTCTCCGCGATCCTGACCCTGATCGCCCTGCTGCGCACCCAGGATTCCTATCGCCTGATCGTTTCCAAAATCCGGTTTCACCGCGATCTTTTATTTGACATCATCAAAATCGGTCTGCCTGCCGGTCTGCAGTCCGCAATGTATTCGATTTCCAACCTGTTGATCCAGTCTTCCATCAACTCCTTCGGAACCGATACAATCGCAGCCTGGACCGCTTATGGAAAAGTGGACAGTATTTTCTGGATGATTATGGGTGCTTACGGCGTTTCCATCACCACCTTCGCCGGGCAGAATTTCGGCGCCGGAAAATACGACCGTATCAAAAAAAGTGTCCGCATCTGTCTCGGTCTTGCTGCCGTGACCAGCCTTTTCCTCAGCTTTATCGTTTTGAATTTCGGCGGAACGATCCTGCTTTTATTCACACGCGATACCAATGTCATCAACATCTGCATCGGCATGATGCGTGTCGTTTCTCCCGCCTACATTACTTACATCTGCATCGAAATCCTTTCCGGTACCTGCCGCGGCTGCGGGGATTCCTTTTTCCCGATGCTGCTGACCTGCTTTGGGGTCTGTGTCCTGAGAATCCTCTGGATCACGATTGCCGTTCCCCTCAGACATGAGGTCGCAACAGTGGCATTTTCCTATCCACTGACCTGGACTATTACATCGATCTTGTTTATCCTCTATTATAAGCGTGGAAAATGGATGCAGAAGGATACCCTGCGCAATGCACCGCAGGGGCAGGGAAAAGACGCATAAGCACTTCTGTAAAAAAGAATATGTCGTGGCACTTTTGTCGCCTGGGATCGGACGTAAAAAACTCCCGGCAGAGCCTTTTTTAGGGGTTTTGCCGGGAGTTTCTGTTATAGAACTTTTAGCAATTGAATCAATTTTTGCGATTTCTTCGCTCTATGATTCGTTTCTTTTACTGCAAATCTTTTAAATCCATTTTCCACTTCATAAAACTGCATCAGATGCTCTTCATTTTCTGCCTCCAGAAAAAATACCATACCTCCGGTCATATACTGTAATTTCAGAATGGTATCAACAGCTGCCTGAAGCAACTGCTTTCCTGTAATTTTCCGATTTGCCCCATTTCTAAAATTTTTTCCCAGCTGAGCAATCAGATACGCAGAAAGTGTATATGTAAGTTCATTTTCCCGTTGCTCACTGACTCTGGCTATTTTACGTTTCGTCGTGTTACTGAACTTTTCCGCACTGACGCAAATCGGTTTAATCGCCAGCGTAAAGTAGCCTACCAGCGAAGCATCCTGACTGTGGAATACCAAATACGTTACTGACTGATTCTTCTTTGTAAATTCTATCGCCTGTTCCTTTAAAAATCGTTCAACATCGGCGTTTTTACTGCAGGAAAATTCGGAGAGAAGTTCTTTCAATTCCTCCTCTCCAAATCTTCCATTTTCTGTTGCAGCCAAATACTCACGAATGTTTAACACTGTAACCTCGTTAAGCATTTACCTCTTTTCTCTTCGCCATAAACTTTCTGATGTCTTCTGCTCCGCGCAGATGGGTAATTCTCAACTCATTTTCCGTCTTTCTGCAGAGAGATTCCATATAGGAACTTTCAATCGCATCCGCAAACAATTCTGCCTGTTTTTCTCCAGAAACCAAAAAGTTCTTTTTAATACTCGAAGTTGCTATATTTAACACCTCCCCTTATAGTATGACGCATCCAATTATCATATCTCTATTATATGCGTTTAAAACATTTTTTCAATACAATCCAAGCTGTTTACTCTGCGATTTCCGCCGATGCTTCTGCAGCAGTTTCCTGCTTCAATACCTCCGCTGCCTGCTTTGCTCCGTCTGCGTTGATCGTGATATTGCGGTTCACTTTTGCATCATAGGTTCCTGCTTTTACAACCTCCGCAAGGTCGATGCCCACAGTTTCTTTCATGGTTTCAAACAGCTTTGTCATCACTGCCGGTACGTTTCCTGCTACCTGGTCCACGCCGTTTGATCCGTCCGAACCGCCGATGATCGTGATCTTGTCGATCTGGGTCAGAGGCTCTGCGATCTTGCCTGCGATATCGGGCAGCACCTTGATGAGCATTTCCGCCATTGCCGCGTTGTTGTATTTCTGATAAGCCTGCGCACGTTTTTCCATCGCTTCCGCCTCCGCAACACCTTTGGCGCGAATCGCTTCTGCTTCGGCTTCTCCGACCATGCGGATACCTTTGGCTTCCTGTTCTTTAGAGAACAGATCCGCTTCCGCCTTTGCACGCTGTGCCTCTGCAGCCTTTTCTGTTTCGAATTTCTTTGCTTCCGCTTCTTTCTGACGTTCAAACAGCTCTGCTTCCGCTTTCTGCTGACGTTCGAATTTCTCCGCTTCCGCTTTTTTCTTAACCTGTGCATCCAGCGATTTTTCCATCGTCTCTGCTTCACGCTGTTTTAAGAGCACCAGACGTTCCTCTTTTGCAATGTTGGCATTTGCCGCAGTTACTTCGATGGTCTTTCGCTGTTCCTCTTTCTGGATCTCATATGCCGCATCCGCTTCCGCCCGCTTGCTGTCCGCGTTTTTCTGAAGCTCTGCCTTCTGCATATCCAGCTCGTTGTTCTTGATGGCGATCTCTCTTTCGGAATTGATCCGCGCGTCGTTGGACTGACGATCCGCTTCCGCCTTTGCTACCGCGATTTCTTTTTCTGCCTCAGCCTTTGCAATCGCTGCCTTTTTCTTGATCTGGGAAATGTTGTCGATACCAAGGTCATCAATGACACCGTTGGAATCCGTAAAGTTCTGCACATTGAAGCTGACAACGTCCAGACCCATGGCAGCCAGGTCAGGCTCGGCATTTTCCTTTACCAGGTCCGCGAATTTCTGACGGTCGCTGACCATTTCCTCCAGACGCATGCGGCCTACGATCTCACGCATATTGCCTTCCAGAACCTCTCTCGCTACCTGCGCAATGTACTGGGTGTTCTGATTCAGGAAGTTTTCTGCTGCCTGCTTTAATTTTTCGGGCTCGCTGGAAACCTTGACGTTAACTGCTGCGTCCACCTGAATGTTGATGTAATCCGCCGTCGGCACCGCTGCTTCTGTCTTCACATCGATCGGGATCAGCTTTAAGCTCAGCTTGTCAAGACGTTCCAGAAATGGGATCTTGATACTCGATTTCCCGATAATGATCTTTTTGCGCAGGCCGGAAATGATATACGCCGTGTCCGGAGGTGCTTTCACATACCCGGAAGCGATAATTCCAAGCAGCGCGATCACTGCGATTATGGCAACAACAACTCCTAAACTAATTCCTGTAAACATACTCATTCTCCTTTTCTCCACCGGTCTGGTGGACTCGTAAAGTAAATAGCTTCGGTCGCTGTCAGGCGACTTTTCCGGAAAAGTGCTTTTCCCCCGGAGGGTTTTGTTTCCTATGGACACCCTTTCCAATGAAACAAAAAAACGAGGCCTCTATTACAGCCTGACAGCTGCAATAAAAGTCTCGCGCGTTTCATTTAATACGGACATCTGCAGCAAATCGATTATCATCTGGCTGCTTGTCGGGGTGACGGTTTCAAACCACCTCTCGGTGCTGGCTACTCCCTTTTATTGTTGAAATAAATTATAGCACTTTTTTATATTTTGTCAACACCCTGTCGATATATCGTTTTGTCAAAGAAATGTTTGCGTCAGACCGAATACATATTTTGAGGCACCGCATTTGGAGAATATCTGGGAATGATTTATGATTTCTATTGACATAAAAATCTGCTCTGCCTATAATAATAGTAGTAGGAAAAGCGTGCTTTTCCAGTGGGCTAACACTAAAATCTGATATGCTTGTCAATCCTGTGATTGACCGTTGGCGGACAACACTAAAATCCGATATTTTTACCGGTATTTTACCGGTCGTTGGCAGACAACATTAAAATTAGCCACAAAGAGGGAGTATATAGTACAATGGTGCTATTGCTCTCTCTTTCCATATCTATTATTTATGATCTTTCAGGAAAATCTATGTATATGTAGTCTAACCGTTATTCTTTATGGAGGATTTCCGAACTATTTATGAAGTTTACAAAAGAAGACGCACGTAAAAGAGTTCTGAATTGTGCGAAGCAATATCAACAAAACCTTTTGCATAAGAAGTTGCTTATCATTTTCAGAGAAAGACAGGATAATTCCATTCGGTTTATAGAGGTCATATTTCATGAGAGAAATTACCAACACCTGACCGGATTGGAACTGAAGGGATACAGCGATTTTTTTGTTTTTCAACTGTCAAAGACAGGATTGTAGCACTTTTTTATATTTTGTCAACACTCTGTCTCCCGCTGTCAGGGTTGTTTCATGAAGCGATAAATTCAAACATTTTTGGCTATTCAATTATTCTTCGTGAAACAACCCTGCTTATACAGGCAAGACATTTTATGCAACTTTTTTATGCTTCTTCCCGTTTATGCTATTGCTTTGCCGGAACATGAAAATAAAAAGGAATCTCCGGCGCACAGGAGCTGCACGTTCATCTAAGCTCCGGCCAGTACTTTACATTTGCTTCTATCAAATCGTCCAGTATTAACTTAGCAACCGCCGCGCTTGGAACTGTTTTAGACATGGTAATCGCCTGCCACATTTTTTGATAGCTTTTCTCAACCCAGGCGTCAACAACCAGCTTTTCCGCCGCTATCTGCTGCTCCATAAGCCCTTTTTCGAATACCGGTATTTTCCCGACCTTTAATGGTTCATATCCATTCTTCCCTACAATACAGGGAATCTCAATCATTGCGTCATAGGAAAAATTTTCAATCGCGCCATGATTGGGCACGATTAGCAACATTCTTTCCTGTGTGTTATATGCCAGCGCTCTTGCCAGATCAACAATATACTCCGCATGATTTCCCACTTCGAAGCCGCAATTTTCCACATTCTTTGTCTGAATAAGCCTTCGAGCCTCTTCAAACACCCGTTTTTCTCTCCCCTCCCTTACTTCATCTGTTCTTGTGTAATTTAAATCTGAGTGCTTCACCACATAGTCCGGGTATAAATAATACTTTAAATACGTATTTGGAATGAAATTCGGGTCAACCGCATAGACGTCTTTCGCCTTATTATAAGTATCCGTCCAGCTTTTATCATCTGTATGCCCATCTATTTGGGAAGTATTAAACCCGTTCTCTTTCACGTAGGCCTTAATTACCGGCATTAAATCCTTTCCGTTTTTATCCCTTATGTCACTCCACCAGCCAAAGTGATTCAGCCCAAAATACCTGGTAATCATCTCCTTTCGGGATTTCAGCCCGCAGATGACAGCCATTCTTGCCTCTATTCCAACGGGCATATCACAGATATTGATGATTCTTGCGTCCGGCCTGAGCCGGTTTGTTGCTTCCGCAACGATTGCCGCTGGATTCGAATAATTCAGCATCCACGCATGCGGAGAGTACGTTTCCATATAATCGATTAACTCGATTACAGGTCCGATGGAACGCATTCCATATGCCAGACCTCCCGGTCCGCAGGTTTCCTGCCCTACCACACCATATTTCAGCGGTATTTTTTCATCCTTTCCGCGCATCTCATACTTACCAACGCGGATATGTGCCATTACAAAATCGACATCAGTAAATGCGGTTTCCGGATCAGTTGTATATGAAAATTCAATTTCAGGAGCCTTATGCTCAATAAGCACGCCACATGCTTCGCCAATTATTTTCTGCCTCTCCTCATCGTTGTCATAGAACTTTATTTTTCTGATGGGAAACTGCTCTCTTTTTTCTAACAATAAGAGCAGAATTTCCGGAGTAAACGTACTTCCGCCCCCGGCAATCAGAATTGAAAATTTTTTCATTATCCCTCCTCCTTTTTTAACATAGGATCATTTTTATCAAAGCCATAAAAATAAGTAAGCAAAAACGTTACTACACACGCAATAAGAGCGCTGATAAAGAACAGGATAAAATTCTTAGTCCCGCCCTGGAAGAAGGAAAGCGCGTTTCCTATAAGGGGAAAGCTGGGTCCCAGATAGTAAACTACATCGGTAAAAGCCGCAAATAACCCGCCGCAAATTCCTCCGACCGCCAATGCGATTAATGTCTTTTTATATTTCATACCGATTCCGTAAAGCACCGGCTCACTGACACCTCCCACATTGTGGGTGATAAATAACTGGAATACATTCATTCGTTCTTTTTTATTTTTGATTTTCAGTAAAGCAGCCAGCTCCAACCCCAACAACGCCTGGTTTGTAAGCGTCGCCGGAAGAATAGTCGTGTCATAACCTAAGGAATATAAATTAGGAAGGATAACCGCATATAAGATCGGCATATGCATACCGGTCACGATCAGGAACGGCCACAAGCCGCCTATGATTCCCACCAATAACGGGGCGCTGTCAAGCATTAAAATAACCTGGGCAATCCCCTCACCGATTAAAGTTCCCAACGGGCAGAATAAACATAATTCCAGCGGTAACATGATAAACATTTCAATAAACGGCTTAATTGATGTAGACAATATCTGCGGAATAACCTTACTGATCAGCATATCTACATATTTTAAGGCAAAAACACTTAACAGGATCGGAAAAATTGTCGTTCCATAGGTTCCGAGCTTACATGGTATTCCCAGTATTGTAAACGCTTCGCTTGTAGTTGCAATTTCAACAAATTCCGGAACAAGCATCATTCCGCCAAGATACATTCCTAAAATAACGTTAAGCCCGAGTTTTTTCGCGGCGGTGTAGCCCAAATAAATCGGTAGGAAATAAAAACATGCATTATACGCAAAGTTAAACGTTATATACAAATCACTTGTCGTTTCCCATATCGCTAACACATCCGGACCGCATACTACGGCAACCGTTTTAAATAAACCTGCGGCACAATACGCCGGAATCATCGGTGACATGACAGCGGACATAAATTCAAATAACTGGGCAAAAAACTGTTTTATCCCTTTTTTTTCTTTTGGAGCGTCCAGATTCTCGGCAATTTCCTCCTGAGTTCCAAATCCCCCGTCCAGATTCTCGGCAATTTCCTCCTGAGTTCCAAATCCCCCGATTTCTACCACCTTTTTATAAAGCTCAGGAACAGCCTGCCCGATAATGATTTGATATTGTCCCCCTGACGTGACAACCCCTAAAACACCCTGGATCTTTTCAATTTCTTCCGTATTTGGAATACTTGAATCCTTTAATTGAAAGCGCAAACGGGTAACACAATGATATACATTAATAACATTATCCTTGCCGCCTACCTTTTCCAGTAAAGTAACAGCTAACTTATGATAGTTTTGATTCATTGAATTTTGCAGGAAAGACACCCCTTTCCTGATTCCTCCTCTCATTTTTTTTACAATCATTGAGGATATGCAACCACCCCACCCGGTATAAATGGAATACAGGTTCCTTTAAGCTCTATGCAGTCAAATCAGAAAATGAAATTAACTCAATCCCGTTTTCTAAAATAAAGTCCTTCATTTCTGTTGAAAGGTAGAATTCAAGATCTCTCATTCTCTCCAAGCTGCAGGACGATAATTTTAACAGATCAGCATCAACAAAGCCCGGGTGGCAGACAAGCGCCACATACTCAAATCCCTTTAGATATTCCAGGTTGTCAAAAAATAATTTCATCGGATCGCGGTTCAACTGTTCCATTGCATGAAACTCTTTTCCTCTGGTTGACAGATTCATTAATTCGTCATTTTTTATCGGCGCGTCACGAAAGTCTATGATATTATATTTTTTGTACAGATCATCACAAAACGGAACTCCTGTCTCAGCTGATAACGTCCGGTACGCTTCCTCCATAGAGCCGGTTTGAATGGAATGCCCACACAGATAGGCAGGCGCTCTCCCGCATAAATCAACGAAACGCTGATACTGTGCCGCTATTTCTTTATATACTTCATGAAACGGTAATAACTCATTCTGCCCTTCTTTCGTAGCCCATTTTGGATCATTCACTCTGATTTTTGAGCTGATAAAACGGCCATTTTCATCAACCAAATGTGGAATTTCCCTGTAATCTGATACGCAGGGACCGCAAACCAGATTAAAGTCTATTCCAAAACAGCAGGTTTCCCTTTCTTTTACAAATTGTGCCGCCCATGGGGCGATCTCCATATTCGTAAACATGCCCGAGCTTGTTAAAATCCCATGATCAAATGCTTCGATGATTCCATACGTAACACTTTTTGTAATTCCATAATCATCACCTTTAACCAAAAGCTTCATTTTTCTTCCTCCTTTATTGCAGATACATCGTTTTCGTAAAACAGCCTTTTAAATGAAAGCTCAAATTGCCTGTATTCAATTTTCAAGGAGCACTTAGCAAACCGAACGGCAGAAAAATATTGACATGTCAGTATTTCTCAGTACACTGATGACGCATAAGGATTACAGTGCGATACAGCTAATGTACGGTTCCTGCAAAAATAAAACCCCAGCACTCTCATGCTGAGGTAATGCCCTTGCGGTTACAATCCTCTCGTGTACATAACCGAGTAACATGTATCATAAGATACAGCAATTCGTTACTTGTACAGCTTTTCTTAAATTCTTTATATAAATATTGATCAATATTATATACGCAGTTATAGATATCGGGATAAGTATTTTTCATATTATCATACAGTTCATCAATATTACCGTCCATAAATTCTTCATTATTTTCTTTTCTTAGGACATAATATTTCAAGTGAATTTTAAACCTGAAATAATTGAAGTCATTTTTATCAAGAACAATGCCAAAATAATCCTCTATAATTTTTGTTACGTTTTTAATGATTCGGGTAATTTGACTCTGGTGCTGCTGATCATCCTGATTCGTTTTTCCTTCCAGTGCATTCAGCAAATGCATGGTTATACTTGTAACCTCCCCTTTATCCAGGCATACCTGATATTTTGCATTAATATTTTTGACGATCCATTTTGCCAGCTTTGTCAAGTGGGGATATTCAAACTCAATTTCATAAGAATAAGGTAGCGATATTTGCATTCCCTTATGATATCTGGTAACTGCAAAATTGATATGATCTGCAAGGATAAACACCAGATTAGGATTCAGATTACCGTCAATTTTACTCTCTATGGCATCAACGATACGGCTTGTAAAAAGGAACATGTTCTCCGGAATCTCCGACAACAAATTGTAATATCGGTAATCTATATCATAAAATGAACGCTCTATTTTTGACATATCATTAATACTATAAGGGAGTTCTCCAAAGCCGATACCCTTGCCAAACAAGACTACCTCGTGCCCGTTTCCGTCAACACCAATGGCTACATTATTATTGATTTTTTTGACAATCATCATAGCAATACCTTCTTACCCTTTCATTAGTACTCCCTTTTATCACTACGATTTCTTCCTGCGTATCAAGCTGTTTTCAACAGCGTCCTGTAAGTTGCTTTGAAAAACCAAGCAATAAATGTTTATAAAATAAAAAAAACTCTTTGCGCACCCATCCCCTTAGGTGATGCCTCAAAGAGTTACAATCCCTTGTTACATATAAATGATATCACTATTTAAAACAGTTGTCAACCGGATTTTTTCTCCTGTAGCGCCTGACAGCGAAAAGGGACGCCGACCGGCAAAACAGCAGCCTCAAAGCCCTGTTTGCCGATCCGGCATCCCTTTTCTTCTCTTCCATTTGCATGCGGTCAGTGGGACTCGAACCCACACGGTTGCCCATTGGCACCTAAAACCAACGCGTCTGCCAATTCCGCCATGACCGCTCACCGCTCCGGCAGCCGGTTGTTTCGGCTGCCGAAGATTTCTCTTTCGTATAACTCAATTATTATACCGAGCTTTTGAAACTTCTGTCAAGGGTTTTACGGCATTCTATGGCGCCGTTTTCGTACCATTCACCCGTGCACTGTGAAAGTTCACCCGCGCCATTCGCAAAATCGCATCTTCGATGCTTTCCGCTGCTTCGCAGCTCATTTTTGCTCATGAAACGGCGCTCCCTTCGTACCTTCCCGGGAGCAGATTTTCCTGCAAGCACGAAATCTGCTCCCAGAAAGGTACGAGTGAACTACGGCATCAGCTCATAGATTCCACGGTCCTTGTTGTCCCGCACGGACAGCCAAAGGTAATTGTTATCATCGTCCACATCCTGGCAGACCGGTACCTCCTTGCGGTTCGAACCGGCTCCGTAGGGGCTCCAGATTCCCGCGTCCGCAAAGCCGTTCCACTCTTCCTGATTGCCGTCCCAATTTAACGTCGTCAGGTACATTTCTCCGCTGTAGAAGCCGCTGCGGAACGTTCCGATCACATTCTGGATGTAACGCTCCTTTTTGGCAGCCTTGCTCATATCCAGCTCGTAATGCTCCTGTCCTTCACCGTCCGGCAGGTCGTTTTTCCATTCTCCGGCATACATATGCTCGCGGTAGGCGCGGTCCGACGTGGTGTCATCGTCATAATAAACGTAAAAGCGCACCCACTTGCCGTTGCCTTCGCGTTTGCCATTCGACCACTCGCCGTAGTAATAGGCGTTATCCGCATAGCAGGCGATTCCGGTTCCGTCCGGCTGTCCTGCGCTGCTGCGCTCGCCATAATAATAAAAGCTGTTTGCATCCGAAATATCCGACGACATCCTCATATACCAGGGAAGCATCGCCAGATCCTCCACCGCGTCCATATTATCCTGTTCCCAGTAACCGGACATCTCCAGAAGCATCTCTTCGTTTGTCTTGTTCGCACTCTCCGCGCCGGATAACGGATCGTTTCCACTCACCGTCCGGAGGTTGCCCTCCTGCTTGGCACCCTGACTTTCCTTCCCTTTGCCTGCGGGAAGTTTGCTGTCCGGATGCTCTGTCAGCGTCTCATCCTCCTGCTGTCCCCTTTCCGCCGTCTGCTTTTTCCCCGCTGTTGTTTCTTCCGTCTGATCCGCTGCGTTCTTCGTCTCTGATTCTGCAGACTCTGCCTGTTCCTCGCTGTACCATATCTGCGTGCTTTCCGTTTCTGCGATCTCTGCCCGTGTCTCCCTGCGCTGATGCAGCCGTACTGCGCACAGCGCGATGATAATTACCAGAAAAAGAGCAATCGCCGCCACCGGGATCAGATCCCTTTTTTTATCGTCCATGTCCGCATTTCCTCCAGTTGGTTTATTGTAACATAGGCTTTCTTTTTTTCCTATTTAAACTTTATTAAGAAAAACGAAAGCTTTTTCTGTTTCTTATATATATGCGTTTTCCTCCCTTGACATCCCTCAAAGTCCTGACTATTATGGAACAGAAAACGAATTTACCTTACACGAAAAGAGGAGTTTTATGAAAAAATGGATTGTCTGGCTGAAAAAAAGCAGTCCCTGGATTTTTCTGCTGATCGGCCCTGTTCTGAATTTTTATCTGCTGGAATGGTACACGCATAATCCGTTCCAGACCATGAAACCGTATATACAGGGGATGAATCTGGCACTGTTTGAATTTGCAGCACTGTTTTTATTTGCACTGACCGGCAGGATCAGCCGCGCACTCGGCATCGAAACCGCCTTCTGCGCCGTTTACGGTCTTGCAAACTATTTCGTCCTGGAATTTCGCGGCGCGCCCATCCAGCCGTGGGACATTCTTTCGATCTCGACCGCTGCCAGCGTCGCGGACAACTACGAATACAAATTGAACCGCACCGCAGTAATCGTGCTGATCTGTTTTGTCCTGCTTCTGGTTCTGGAATTTTTCCTGAAAAAAGGCTTTCCGAAAAAAAATAAAAAAGCCCGGATTGCCCGCGTCTGCCTCGCGCTTTCCTGCGGTCTTTTATGCTTTGGCTACACGAAAATGCTGCACAGCGAGGACATCGTCGAGCAGAAGCTTCACCTTTACAACAAGCTTTTCACTCCGACGACGATTCAATTTAAAAATGGTACTGTAACTGCGTTTTTAATGGAGCTTCAGTACATTTCTGTCGATAAGCCCTCCGGTTACAGCGCAGAAAACGCCAAGGAGCTGCTGGCATCCTATGATACCGGCTCTCAGGAATTCGATGGAACACCTTCGGACAATGCACAAAAGCCGAACATTATCGTCATCATGAACGAGGCGTTTTCCGATCCGTCCGTGCTCGGCGATTTTACAACGAACGAGGATTATATGCCCTTCGTGCACAGCCTGCTCGACGGCGCGGATAACACGATTTCCGGTCACTTAAATGTCTCCGTCAAGGGCGGCAACACTGCCAACACAGAATTTGAATACCTGACCGGCGCTTCAATGGCGTTCCTTCCTTATGGAAGCATTCCGTATCAGCAGTATGTGAAAAAAGAGACGCCTTCGATGGCCTCCTATCTTTCCTCCCTCGGCTATTACACGATTGCGATGCATCCCTACCGCGCCGCCGGCTGGGACAGAAATCTCGTTTATCCCAAACTCGGCTTCGATGAGATGCACTTTCAGGAGTTTTTCACAGATTCCCCCCTCGTGCGCAAATATGTCAGTGACGAGGGCAACTATGAAAAGATCATAAAGCTCTACGAGGAAAAAGATGCGGACACGCCGCTGTTTTTATTCAACGTGACGATGCAGAACCATTCCTCCTACAGTGACTGGGCGGATTACGACAACTTTTCCCCCGATATCACGGTAGAAGGCTCGGATTCCAAGCTGCTTCCGGCGTACCTGTCCTTGATCAGGCTGTCTGACAGCGCCATCCAGAACCTGGTTTCCTATTTTGAAGCACAGGAGGAACCTACCATGATCGTCTTTTTCGGAGATCATCAGCCTGCCGATTCCGTCGTACGTCCGGTCTGGAAGCTAAACGGCAAAGATGACGCGGACTTAACCGACGAGGAAGAGGCGCTGCGCTACAAGGTTCCGTTCTTTATCTGGGCAAACTTCGATATCGAAGCGGAAAAAGATCTGGAAATCAGCGCAAACTATCTTGCGGCAAAGACGCTGGACGCCGCCGGGCTTCCAAAATCCGCTTACGATGACTTCCTGTCGCAGCTGCGCACGGAAGTACCCGTCATTTCAGCCAACCATGTAACGCTGTCCGACGGAACCTTTACCACTGCATCCAAGCAAAAAGATCTGCTTTATGATTATCAGACCCTGCAGTATTACCTGCTTTTTGACTAAACCGCGGAGGATTTCCTTTTTTATGAAAAAAAAGATCTGTTTCTTTTCCTTCCTGCTGCCGTTTCTTTCCATGATGGCGATTTTTATCGGCAACGGCATTTATCCCTTCGGAGATCAGAGCTTCATGCACTCCGACATGTACCATCAGTACGTCCCCTTTCTGGAAGAATTTGTCCGGAAAGTGCGCGACAGCGAACCGCTCTACTACTCCTGGCGCATCGGTATGGGCTCCAATTACCTGTCTCTTTACGGCTACTACAGCGCAAGCCCGTTCAACTGGCTGATGCTCCTTTTGCCCGAAAAATATTTAATCGAATTTATGAGCTACATGGTCGTTTTCAAAATCGGTCTGTGCGGCTTCACCTTTTCCTGGCTTTTGACAGAAAAATTCCACACAAACGACCTTTCTGTCCTGTTCTTTTCCACATTTTATGCGATGTCCGGCTTCGTTGCCGCATATAACTGGAACGTCATGTGGATGGATACCCTCGTCCTCGCTCCGTTGATCGTTCTCGGTCTGGAAAAGCTGGTCTTCGAAAAAAAATACAGCCTCTACTGCATCACCCTCGGGCTGTGCATTTTATCGAACTATTACCTTTCCATCATGGTCTGCATCTTCCTGTGCCTGTACTTTCTCGTGCTCGTGCCGAACCTGTTTGGCTCTGATGGCTGGAAAGCGTTCCGCGCAAGGCTGCTTGGCGCAATCGGACGTTTTGCTTTCTTTTCCCTGTTGGCTGGCGGTCTCGCCGCTGTGCTGCTGATCCCGGAAATCGCTGCCCTGCATGCGACTGAATTTTCCGAATTCAACTTTCCGGAAAAGATCAACTGGTACTTTTCCTTCTTCGACGTAATCGCGCGGCATGCGACCGGTGTATCCCGGGAAACCGGTCTGGATCACTGGCCGAATATTTTCTGCTCCAGCGCAGTCTTTTTCCTGATTCCGCTCTATATCGTCAACCGAAAAATCCCTCTGAAGGAAAAGCTCGGCAGACTGGTATTATGCGCCTTTTTCATCGTCAGCTTCTCGGTCAATACCCTGAATTTCATCTGGCACGGTTTCAACTACCCGGATTCGCTTCCGGCACGTCAGTCCTTTTTGTACATCCTGCTCGTGCTGCTGATGTGCTATGAGGCGTTTTCAAAGCTCGACGGCTTTACCATGCGCGAGCTGTTTGTCTCCCTCGCCTGCGGGCTCGGTTATCTTTTGCTGGCAGGAAAGCTCGTGGAGGACGACGCCTTTACCCAGGGCACCTTTGTGCTGAGCGCCTGCCTGCTTGCTGCCTACGCGCTGCTGCTCTATGCCTGGAAAAAAGGGAAAGAAAAACAGCCTGCAGACAGCCTCCCGTATCAGCGCGCGATTGCAATCGCCGTGCTGGCGCTGGTCGCTTTTGAATCAACCTACAACATGGCGCTGACGAGCGTTTCCACCACCAGCCGCAGCAGCTATCTGGAAAGCATTCCCGCCTACCGGGAGTTAGTTGCTCGTAATGAAGAAAAAGATTCCGATTTTTACCGCTACGAAAAGCTCAGCCGCGTCACCAAAAATGACGGTGCGCTGGCAGGCTATCCGACGGCGTCGCTGTTTTCTTCCACCTCCAACGCGGCGGTTCAGGACTGGTACGACCGCATGGGCATGAGTGAAAGCAAGGTATTTTACTGCTTTGACGGTCAGACGCCGCTTTCCGCAGCGCTTTTAAATGTCCGCTACCTGTTTTCCCGCTCCGATGCAGAGGATTCCAGCCTCTACACGCTGATCGACGAGCAGGACGGCGTTTACCTGTACAAAAACAACAAGACGCTGCCCGCCGGATTTATCCTGCAGGATGGACAGAATCTTTCTTCCTCTGAGTTTTCTGAAGAGACCTCCGACCCGTTCGAGGTACAAAATCGGATGGCGGCTTCTGTTTCGACCTCTGATCCGCTCTTTGTTTCCATCGAATCAGAGGAATCCGGCAATCAGGTTTTCTTTGATGTATACACGGAGGGGCATTACTACGCTTACTGTAAAAGCTCCAAGATCGATACCGTTTCGATCTCTTCCGCCAGCGTCAACAAAACGTATAAAAAAGTCAAATATGACTATATCCTCGATCTCGGTCGTCACGAAACCGGCGACCATGTAACACTGACCAACGACGAAGATAGCGTGCTGAATGCCGTTGTTGTGCGCCTGGATGAAGCAGTTTTGTCCCGCACACTGCAGACGCTCTCTGAGCAGCCCTTTACGGTAGATTCTTATGATTCCAGCCATGTGACCGGACATGTCGACGTCACCAAAGCCGGTCGGCTGATTTTATCCATCGCGGACGAACCCGGCTGGACAATGAAGGTGGACGGAGAAGCCGCAGACTACGACGTGTATGATGGTGTATTTCTATCCGTTCCGCTGACGGAGGGCAGCCACACGATCGAGCTTTCCTACCGCCCTGCAGGTCTGACCACCGGTCTGATCGTCAGCCTGATCTGCCTGCTTATGTTTATTGGAATCGGAGTTGCTCAGAAGCGTTTGGGAAAAAAATCCTGACACCCGGCTGATTTTATGCTATAATTTTTAACTGGTGCAGCGTTGGAACCGGAGGTACGAACAGCTACAGCTGTCCGTACCTGCACGATAAGACGTTTGATTCCTGATTCCCTGAGTTTCTGTCAGAAGCCAACGTCCGCTGCACTTTTTTACAGCTTCCTAAGATTATTGAAATATGCCGCCCTGCGGCAGAAAAGAGGTAATATGGAACACTTAATCATCCCGGAGAATTATTCCTCCGCCCTGAACCTGCACGATACCCAGATCGGTATTAAGACGGTGAAAGACTTTTTCCAGAGTCTTCTGGTCCGTCATTTAAACCTTCTGCGTGTCTCTGCTCCGTTATTCGTCGATCCCGCTTCCGGCATGAACGATAACTTAAACGGTTATGAGCGCCCGGTTTCCTTCGGCATTCTCGAGCAGAACGATTACCGCGCAGAGGTTGTACAGTCCCTTGCAAAATGGAAACGCTACGCGCTCAAGGAATACGGATTTTCTCTCGGCGAAGGTCTTTACACGGATATGAACGCCATCCGCCGCGACGAAACGACTGACAACATCCATTCCATTTTCGTCGATCAGTGGGACTGGGAAAAGGTCATCGACAAAAAGGACCGCAACCTGGAAACCTTAAAAGCAACCGTCCGCGACGTTTACAAGGCGCTGCGCAAAACGGAAATGTACATGGCGATCCAGTATGATTACATCGAAGAGATTCTGCCCCGTGAGATTTTCTTCATCACCACCCAGGAGCTTGCAGACATGTTCCCGGACAACACGCCCAAGGAGCGTGAATATTTCATCACCAAAGCAAAGGGCGCTGTCTGCATCATGCAGATCGGCGATAAGCTCGAAAACGGCGAGCCCCACGACGGCCGTGCACCCGACTACGATGACTGGGCATTAAACGCCGACATCCTCGTTTACTATCCTGTTCTGGACATCGCCCTGGAGCTGTCCTCTATGGGTATCCGCGTGGACAAAGAGGCTCTGCTGTCCCAGCTGGAAAAAGCCGGCTGTCCCGAGCGCGCAGAACTTCCGTTCCAGAAAGCAGTCCTCAACGAAGAGCTGCCTTACACCATCGGCGGCGGTATCGGTCAGTCCCGTATCTGTATGTTCTTCCTGCGCAAGGCGCACATCGGAGAAGTACAGTGCTCCATCTGGCCAGAGGAAATCCGCAAAGAAGCGGAAGCCCACGGAATCCAGCTGCTGTAAACAATAGAATGCACGCTTTGCGAGCATTCTATTGTCATGAACAATAGAATGTACGCTTTGCGAGCATTCTATTGTCATGAATAAGGATAAGCGTCTGCGCGTTGTCCTGTTATAGAATGCACGCTCCGTGAACCTTCCATTGTCATAAAAGAGCGAGGAAGCTGTATCGTACAACTTCCTCGCTCTTTTTTGGCAGCGCATCTCACAAAGGATCTTTTTCTCATCGCAATGCAGGCGCTGTCACCAGCTAATCTTAACTTCTTCTCTGCTCATCCTTTTTGCCGCAATGCCGCCTTTCCCTGCAGCATCCACAATAAAAACAGGCTTCCTGCTGACAGCACCAAAAACAGCACACAGGACGGAACGCTTAAAAATACGCCGCCAAAGGGCAACAGCTCTAACATCACATACACAAACAGGTTCGCAACGCTGTGGAACAGCATCGGCGCTGCAATCGTTCCATACCATTCATACACCAGCGCCAGCAGGCAGCCGATTACGGTCGCATAGACCGCCTGAACAAGATTTCCATGGAACAGACCGAACGCCAGTCCGGAAAGCACCACCGCATACGGCACTTTCAACACCTTGCGCAGCTGTCCATAGACCACGCCGCGGAAAACGATCTCTTCGCCCAGCGGCGCAAGAATGCCGTAGGAAATGATTCCCAGCCACACCGGCGTATCGAACTGCATTTCCGAAACCCTCTGAAAGGTCGGAGAGAACCGATACAATTCTGTCAATGTCAGAACACCGTTCATGCCGATTGCAATTGCCGCCGCCAAAATCACCATCGGAACGATGGACAGTTTATCGATTTCTTTTGTCGAATGGAACCGGATCTTTTTGTGCCAGATTCCGTAACAGATTATAAATGCACCGAACGTCGAGAGTGCGCTAGCCACATTCAGCCAGAAATTGTAGGAAGAGCCCTCCAGCTCCTGCAGCCCGATGGCATACACAATCGATACCGCCGTCAAAATTACGCTGCTGATTAGGAGACTGATTACATAATAAGCAAACATCGCCAGTGCGCTGGTTCCAACTGCACTCCAGAACTGCCCGGATTTGGTCTTCGTTTTGGCAGCGCTGCCGCGATAGCGCTCTGAAAGGGTATTCGAGCCAGTCGCCGTGCTGTTTCCTGCCTGCGTGTCTCTTCCTGCCTGCGCTCTGTTTCCTGTCTGCGTGTCTCTTCCTGCCTGCGTGCCACTTCCTGCCTGTGTGCCGCTTCCTGCCTGTGTGCCGCCCAGCAGTACGCTTCGCAGTCCTTCCACATCCCGGACAATGATCTCCGCACCGGCATTTTCCAGCTCTCCCGGCTGTGCATACCCATATGACACCGCGATACAGTGTGCACCGATCGCTTTCGCACCCTCCACATCGAAGCTGCGGTCGCCGATCATCACCATCTTATCCGGATCGCTTTCGCCCCGCGCTGCAAGCTGGGACAGCACCTCTGCAACCACTTCTTCTTTGTGCACTCTTCTTCCGTCCAGCTCGCTTCCGACCACGATGTCAAAATATTCCCGGATTCCGAAATGCACCAGAATATCCTCCACATAAACGGTCGGTTTGCTCGATGCAATCGCCAGCGTCGCCCCGGATGCCTTCAGATCATGCAAAAGCGCTCCCATTCCGGGATACAGCACATTTTCGTATTTGCCGGTTACAGAAAACCGCTCCCGGTACTTCTCAACTGCCTCCTGCGCCTGCTCCGCCGTAAAGTTATAATATTTCATAAAGCTCTCTGCAAGCGGCGGTCCGATAAACGGCTCCAGCCGATCCAGCTCCGGTTCTTCAATCCCAAAGCTTCTAAGCGCATACTGCACACAGCCGCAAATTCCCTGTTTCGGATCGCTGATTGTTCCGTCCAGGTCAAATAAAATACAGGAAAACATAACAGTCTCCTTTCATTTCTCTTCTGTTCTGCAGCCAAACGCCTGCAGCCTGTCTTTATAGTGTACCAGAAAGCACACGAAAAGGTTATGAAATTTTTGTGAAATAGAGATTTTCCGTTTCCTGCGTTCATAAGTTGTAACAAAAATCCGGCAGGAGCCTTCATGATCCGAGATTTCGTTCATCTGATTCAAAATAAACTGCGCCACTATGCCGTTTTTCCCTCTCTGCACAGCCTCTCCCGCTCGTCTGCATTCCAAACTGCCCTGTTTTTGCTCGGCGTCCTCGCCTTTGCCCGCGCGTGCATTTTTCTCGCCCCTCCGTCTGTAACAACACTGGCGTCTGCCTCTGTAAACGGCACATTTATGCCTATTTGCCGTGTCGAAACCGACCAGAAAAAAGTCGCGCTGACCTTCAACTGCACCTACAGTGCACAAGACATGCAGCAGCTTTTGGAAATTCTGAAAGAAAAAAATGTGCACGCCACCTTTTTCGTTTCCGACACCTGGGCAAAAAACTATCCGGAGCTGCTCTGTACGATTCACAACGCCGGACACGATATCGGCGGTCTGTGGACAACGCAGGCATCTCTTTCCATCCGGGAACAGACGCTCACACTGGAAAATCTCACGCAGCGAATTGATCGCCTTACCGATTCTGAAACGACGTTGTTTCGTTTTGAAGACGGAAACTATGACAACTCTGCTATCCGGCTCATCCAGGAAGCCGGCGGTTATCCGGTGCAGTGGAACATCAATTCCATGGACTGGAAAGACTACGGGGCACAGGACATCCTCCATCGGATTTTAAACAGTCGCCAACTCCAAAACGGCTCTATCCTCCTGTTCCATGCCGGAACTGTTTATACCGCACAGGCGCTTCCTGACCTGATCGACAATCTGGAGGATCAGGGCTATCAGCCAGTTCCCATCTCCGAGCTGATCTGGAAGCACTCCTATTATATGGATGCAGACGGCGTACAGATTCCGAAGACGGAACCGTAAACAATAGAATGCACGCAGAGCGTGCATTCTATTATTTCTTTTCTTCTTTTTTATCTTCTTTTTTCACTTCCAGCATAGACGTACAGTACGGACAGCGGGTTGCCTCTGCCGCAACCTTGCTTCTGCAATAAGGGCACATTTTCACAGCAGGTTTTTCCGGCTCCTTCTTTTTGCCAAGACCAGCCAGCGCATTCATCCCTTTTACCATCAGGAAAATAATCACTGCCATTATGATGAAATTGATCACTGCGGTCAAAAATGCACCATAGCGGATTTCCACATCCCCGACCATCACAGACAAATACGTCAGATCTGTATTGGCAAACAGGCCGATCAGCGGTGAAATCACATCGTTTACCAGCGAATTGATGATCGCCTGAAACGCAGCACCAATGATAACGCCGACTGCCAGATCCATGACATTTCCTCTCAGCGCAAATTCCTTAAATTCCTGCAACAGTTTTTTCATAGTGGTATCCTTTCTTTTGTTATGTTATACTTTGGGACATGAAACGAAGAAATTTATCCCATTTAAAACTTACAATCTTTTTGATCCTGCTCGCTGTCCTGATTTTTGCAGCGGCAGCCCTGATCCTGAAAACCATAAAAAACGCTTCCACTCAGGTGCTCTCCTGGTCGGAAGCTGTTGAAGCCGTTTCCTCAGAACCTGTCAAAAATGTGCAGCCATCCTTAAGTGTCCCCACGCAGATTACCAAAATCGGTGACGATTATTTTCTGGTGGACTGCTATCACAATCAGATTCTGACCTCGAAAACACCGGATGCTCTACTTACCGACTGGTATGTAATGACCGATCAGATCAACCGCGGGCACACTATTGCAGGAGACGGCACCGTTTATCTTGCAGATGACACCGAAAACAACCGCGTCCTCATCTTTGAAAAACAGGACGGACAGTTTTATCTTACCCAGCTTTTCAACGAAATCGGCACTCGCCCGCATTACGTCGTCTATGATGAAACGGAAAAACGTTTTTATGTACTCAGCTCCATGACCGGACAATTGTACGTCTTTTACCGTCCCGACCCGGACAGTCCCTCTGTTGCTCTCGAAAAAATCCTCTCTGTGCCAGAGCTGGATCAGATTTATGTCCGCTCCTTTACAATCGACGGCGACGACCTGTACTTTGTTTCCGGCAATCAGTCGATTCTGCGCACCCGCAAAAAAGACCTGAAGATCCTGGAACGGTTCCCGGTTCCTGCCGAAATCTCCGGCATGATCCAGCTGACACACATTCAGGACTGGTTTTACATCACCGTTTCCACCGACCTTACCGGCAATCAGGATTATGCGACGATCCTGCGCGTGCAGGATTTAAACGATCTTTCTTCCGGCAGCTGGGAGGATATTTATGACAACTTTGCCGGAGGCGGAACGCCTTATTATATCTCTTCCTTTGACGGACATTATTATCTGACGGAGCACAGGATTCCCGGACACAGCGTCTGGCAGTTCGATGTCATCGACAACGCACTGACAGACATCCGCGCCCTGTTTTAGGACTCATCGACCGTTTCTGATCGTCTTGCGTTTCGAAAGCCCATGTTTCGTACTTTGCTTTTTAGTATATCTGTTTCAGCTTTCCTGTACAATCCTTTTATCGCGTTCCCGCTTTGAAAAAACGCAGCCGCAATAATCCTGACGGTACAGGTCGTACTGGCGACTTAACTCGATGGACCTTAAATAGCCGCCCTTTTTCTTAAAATCCGACGGCAGGCACGCCACATGATATTCCTCCGCCAGTTGGCTGCCGATTTCGTTAAGCTTCTGCGCATTTTTCAGTGGGCTGATCGTCAGCGTTGTTGTAAAAAAATCATAGCCGCCCTCTGCCGCCAGCCTCGCCGCTTCCCGCAGCCGCAGCTCGTAGCAGATAAAGCAGCGCTCTCCGCCCTCCGGACAGTCCTCCAGCCCTTTCGTCGCCTCGAAAAATTTTTCCGACTCGTAAGTGCCCTCCAAAAGTGCGATCTGGTTCAGCATTTCAGACCCTTTCGCCTCTTCATTCAGCGTGCTCACCAGACGTTTTAATTCCTCCACCCGATGCCGGTATTCCTCCAAAAAGCTGATGTTTGGATTGTAATAAAATACCGTCACGTCGAAATACTGCCGCAAATATTCCAGACAGTAGCTAGAGCACGGCGCACAGCAGCTGTGCAAAAACAGCCGCCGGTGATGATCCGGAAGCTTATCGATTAGGTATTCCAGTTCTTTTTGATAGTTAATTTTGTTCATTTCTCCTCTTATTCACATGCAGAAAAATTTTATATTTTAACCATTTTCTTCTGCATCGGAATCTTCTGATTTACTTTTCCTGCCGAACTTTTTTACATACTCCTGCGCTTCTGCCAGAGAAATGTTCAGCTTTTTCTGTAATCTTGCAAGAATCTCTTCTTCTGAAATCCCAAATTCATATCCAGTCTCAATAATTCCTTTTGCTTCTCCTTCTGCTATCCCCTCACGCCTCGTCTCTTCAAACACGGTGCACATATCAGCACCTCCTTTCCTGGCAATTTTATTATAATCTATTTTACAGTTTGCCGCGCCCGCAGCAGTCATAATCACTGTCTTTTCCACTCGATGCTCTCTGGCGTAGTTTATCGCCCGATCTCTTGTTTCCTGAAGCTTTCCATTCCGATCCAACAGAATACCGAGCAGATTAAACAGATCCCGGTTGTTGATATTATGCAGCTTCAGATCATTTTTTCTCGCTTCCACGAGGTGCATCCGGTAATCATTGACAAATGGCTTCATTTCCTCTGAAATATGCAGCATCCCATGCAGAGACACCGCACCGTCCCACGGCTTTTCCCCATAATAAACAACAACTGTTATAACAGGAACCAGCCGATCATCCTTTTTCATTTTTGACAGATATTCCTCTTCTGTCAAGCTCTTTGCTGTTTTATACTTTGCCGCATTGTCCACATATTGCTTCTGATAAGCTGCATAATCATACCCCATTACCCGCATGGGCATCGCATAATGAATATGCTCCTGTCCTTCCATTCCCAGTATAACAAATTCCACGCCATATACGGTAGACTTTTTTCGAATTTTGACCGTATCTCTCGACGCTCCGATGCTTTCCGCATATTCTTTATGCTCCAAAACGGAGGATTCTTCCGTATCCAAATCGCATTGTTCCATAATAATCCTATCTTCGTACTACCTTAAAAGGTACTACCCCATAACCACGAAGACCCCACAGAAGAGATTTCTCCCTTCTGTGAGGTCTTCGAAATTATTCATGACAATAGAATGCTCGCAGAGCGTGCATTCTATTGTTGTTTACAGCCTTTTACTTAAAGTATGCCACACCGGACTCGAAGATCTTCAGATCCTGTTCGCCGTAGATATTCTGTGCAACGCTTCTGTCGCGGCGCTCGGAGTGCGCCATCTTGCCCAGGATACGTCCATCCGGAGAGGTGATGCCTTCGATCGCGCTGTAGGAGCCATTGATATTCCATTCTTCATCCATGGAAATTCTTCCTTCCGGATCAGAATACTGGGTTGCTACCTGTCCGTTTGCAAACAGCTTGTCAATCCACTCCTTCGGAGCTACGAAACGTCCCTCACCGTGGGATGCCGGATTGACATATACTTTTCCAAGCTCAGCGCCCTGCAGCCAGGGAGACTTGTTGGAAACCACCTTGGTGTATACCATCTTGGAAATGTGACGGTTGATCGTATTAAAGGTCAGGGTCGGAGAATCGTCCTTCTGTCCGACGATTTCGCCATAAGGAACCAGACCGAGCTTAATTAACGCCTGGAATCCATTACAGATACCAAGACATAAGCCATCTCTTTCCTTCAGAAGCTTCATAACCTCTTCTTTGATCTTCTCGTTCTGGAATGCAGTTGCGAAGAACTTTGCGGAGCCATCCGGCTCGTCGCCTGCGGAGAATCCGCCGGGGAACATGATGATCTGAGCCTGGCTGATCTCTTTTGCAAACGCATCGACGGAAGAACGGATGTCCTCTGCGCTCAGGTTTCTGAATACATGGGTTACAACCTGTGCACCTGCGCGTTCAAATGCTTTTGTGCTGTCGTATTCACAGTTCGTGCCGGGGAATACCGGGATGAATACGGTAGGCTTCGCTACTTTATTCTTGCATACATAAATGTGATTCGTCTCATACAGGCCGGTTTCTACTGCGTCCGTGTCCTTGACTGCCTTTGTAGGGAATACCTTTTCCAGAGGCTTCTTCCACGCATCCAGCGCCTCTTTTTCGGAAAGGGTCATGTTTCCATAGGTAAATACCGGCTCTGCCGTTACCGTGCCGAGCAGCGTATAAGCAACATCCATATCCGCCAGACGGTCTGCCGGAACTTCTGCCACCAGATCGCCAAGGCCGTTTGTAAACAGCTCCTCTGCAGAAACCGTTTCCTCAATTGCAACGCCAAGTCCGTTACCGAATGCCATGCGGGACAGGGCTGCTGCCACACCATAGCTGTCCAGTGCATATGCGGAAACGATCACGCCCTTGCCCATCAGCTCGGTAATCTTTGCATACAGTGCCATTACCTGCTCATAATCCGGCAGATCGTAAGCATCCTTCTGAATGGAGAAACGAACCAGACGGTTTCCAGCCTGTTTTAATTCCGGGCTGATAACATCTTTTTCCTTTGCAACATCCACAGCGAAAGAAACCAGCGTCGGAGGTACGTCGATATCGTTAAAGGTTCCGGACATGGAATCCTTACCGCCGATGGACGGAAGTCCGAATCCCATCTGCGCGTCATAAGCACCCAGCAGCGCCGCAAAAGGCTGGCTCCAACGTTCGGGATCCTGGGTCATGCGGCGGAAATATTCCTGGAAGGTAAAGCGGATTCCGGAGAAATCGCCGCCTGCCGCTACGATTCTTGCCATGGATTCCACAACCGCGTAAATTGCGCCGTGGTAAGGGCTCCAGGAGGACAGATACGGATCAAAGCCGTATGCCATCATTGTTACCGTATCGGTCTTTCCTTTCAGGACCGGAAGCTTGGCAACCATCGCCTGGGTCTCGGTCAGCTGATACTTACCGCCGTAAGGCATCAGCACGCTGCCTGCGCCGATGGAGGAGTCGAACATTTCCACAAGACCCTTCTGGGAGCAGACATTTAAATCCGACAGCAGCGCTTTCCATGCCTTTTTCAGATCGCCGGCTTTTACGGCTTCCTTTACAGCAGGAACTGCATACTGCTCAAAATAGTTATCTTCTTTCGACGGAACATCTACAAAAACATCGGTTTCCTGGTGTGCTCCGTTGGTATCCAGAAATGCTCTGGACAGGTTTACAATGCTCTTGCCGCGCCAGTTTAAAACCAGACGGGGTTCTTTGGTTACAACCGCAACCGGAACTGCCTCCAGGTTCTCTTCTGCCGCATAGCCTAAGAAGGTATCAACGTCTTTCGGAGAAACAACGACCGCCATTCTCTCCTGAGATTCGGAGATTGCAAGCTCTGTACCATCCAGACCGGCATATTTCTTGGGAACCTTATCCAAATCAACGGTCAGACCATCTGCCAGCTCGCCGATGGCAACAGAAACGCCGCCTGCGCCGAAGTCGTTACACTTTTTAATCAGACGGGAAACTTCTTCTCTGCGGAACAGTCTCTGAATCTTTCTTTCGGTCGGAGCGTTACCCTTCTGCACCTCAGCACCGCAGGTTTCGATACTCTTTTCCGTATGCACCTTGGAGGAACCGGTTGCGCCGCCGCAGCCATCGCGTCCGGTACGTCCGCCCAGCAGGATAATGATATCGTCCGGATCGGAGTTTTCACGGATGACGTTGCGTCTCGGAGCCGCGCCCATAACCGCGCCGATCTCCATACGCTTTGCAACATAATCGGGATGATAAATTTCTTTTACATAACCGGTCGCAAGGCCGATCTGGTTGCCGTAGGAAGAGTAACCGGATGCTGCGCCGCGCACCAGCTTTTTCTGGGAAAGCTTTCCCTTTAAGGTGTCCGCAACCGGAACGGTGGGATCCGCTGCACCGGTCACGCGCATTGCCTGATATACATAACCTCTGCCGGAAAGCGGGTCGCGGATTGCGCCGCCCAGACAGGTTGCCGCACCGCCGAAGGGTTCGATTTCGGTCGGGTGGTTGTGGGTTTCATTTTTGAAAAATACGAGCCATTCCTCGGTGACAGGACCATCGCCGTAGTCCATTTCAACGGGAACAATAACGGAACAGGCGTTGATTTCATCGGACTGCTCCATATCCTCCAGCTTGCCTTCTTTTTTGAGCTTACGCATTGCCATCAGTGCAAGATCCATCAGGCAGACAAACTTATCCGGACGGTCTTTAAAGATCTCTGCACGCGCATCCAGATAGCTCTGGTAGGTTTTTTCCATCGGTTCCCGGTAAAAACCATCTCCGAATGCGACATTTTTCAGTTCAGTGGAAAACGTCGTATGACGGCAGTGGTCAGACCAGTAGGTATCCAGCACACGAATCTCCGTCATGGAAGGATCTCTCTTTTCCTCGCCTGCAAAATACTTCTGGATATGCTTGAAATCCTGCAGGGTCATCGCAAGACCAAGAGAATCGTACAGCTGCTTTAATCCGTCTGCATCCAGCGTAGTAAAGCCGTCTAAAATCCTGACATCTGCAGGCTCTGCAAACTCGGTTACGAGCGTCTTTGGCTTTTCCATACCGGTCTCTCTGGAATCCACCGGGTTAATGCAGTAAGCCTTGATCTTGTCAAATTCTTCGTCTGTCAGATCTCCTGTAATCAAATAAGTAACTGCGGTACGGATAATCGGCTGCTCCTCCGCTTTTAAAAACTGAACGCACTGTACGGCAGAATCTGCACGCTGGTCAAACTGTCCCGGCAGATATTCAACGCTGAATACGCGTCCGTTTGCAGGGATTTCGATCGTCTCGCGATACAGAATATCCACAGGCGGCTCGGAAAAAACAGTACGGCATGCCTGTTCAAAAACCTCATCACTGATATTTTCCACATCATAACGAATGAACATCCGGACATCTTCGATCCCTGACATATTCAGATAACCGATCAGATCCTCCTTCAGTTCCTGTGCCTTAACCGCGTAACCGGTCTTCTTTTCCACATAGATCCGTCTTACGTTTTCCATTTGTCCTCCTTTTGCCGCACAGGCGGCATTTTACGTTTCCAGCTCAGTCTTACCAATTCTATCACAAAATTTCTTTTCATGGTAGCAAAAGTGTCGATTCTGCTCAAGTATCGTCGGCATTACTATTTTCGGACAGATTTTTTGTTTTCGTGTGTGCATCTTTTTCATGCAGCGGCCGCGGCAGATCCCAACAGTAATGTGTCGCGAGCACCCGGATCACAATCACCACCGCAGTTCCTGCTGCCAGCGCCAGATACAGATGGATATGGATCAAAAGCACACACACCAGTGCGCCCGCAAAAGCCGCCATTGCATAGATATGCTTATACAGGATAAACGGCATCGTATCCGCTAAAATATCCCGGATCAGACCGCCTCCGATACCTGTCATCATGCCCAAAAATACTAAAAAGAAGATCCCGTCATAGCCCTCGCCGTGTGCGGTATATACGCCGAGAACAGTAAAAATCCCAAGTCCAACCGCATCACAGTAATTCATAACCTGCTCATAAATCGTCAGATAACGGCTCGTCATGATCTCCTGCTTTCCATAGACAAGTAAAAATAAAAGAGCGGAGGTTCCCAGCGCCACCAGCGCATAAACCGGATCCCGGAATGCTCCCGGCGGCGTCCGCCCCAGGATAATATCCCGGACAATGCCGCCTCCGACTGCAACACACAGTCCCAGCACCAGTACCCCGAACAGATCCAGATTTTTGCGGATACCCAGCATTGCCCCGGACGATGCAAAAGCGATCGTCCCGATGATCTCCGCCGTAAAAATAATCGGATTTTCCATGTTCTCCTGTCCCCAGTTCCTTTTTTGTTAATACAATAGAATGCACGCTCTGCGAGATTCTATTGTCATGAATTATGGCAGGCCGTATTCAGCCGAATGGGCGTATTCTGCTGCTTTATAGTATCCTGCGCCGCACTGCAGACGGAGCCACCCCATATTTTTTCTTGAACAGCTTGCTGAAATGATAGGCATCCTCATAGCCGACCTGCGCCGCGATTTCCTGAATGCTCATTTCCAGATTCTGTGTCAGCAGGTTATAGGCCTTGGTCAGACGAATATCAATCAGATAATGAATCGGTGTGTTTCCGGTTTCCGCCTTGAAAATCCTGGACACATAAAAGGTGCTCAGATACATATTGCCGGCGATCCGGTCAAGAGAGATTTTCTCTGCATAATGATCCTCAAAGTAATCCGTGATCTTCTCCACGAGATATTTCCGGTTCGCGGATTCAAAGGAGCATCCACCTGCCTTCTGCGGCTTACCGGTCTCTTCTTCTTCCCGCAGCAGCAAAAGAAGCATTTGCATGGCATACGTCTTCATCATATAATAGCGCCCGATCCGGCAAAGCTCCTGCTCTGCCTCCATTGCCATACAGAGCTTGGAAAGCTTACGCTGCAGCTCTCCCTCCGTACGAAATACCGGGCAATTCCCCGGTAGTGGAAAGTGGTTGCGCCCAAGCCCCGCCAGATTTAAATCTGTCAGCCCCACGTAAAATTCCGCAACCGGCGTTTTATGCTCTCCCGCCAGGCTTTGATGATAGACTCCTTCATTGATGACCAGCAGGTCACCCTCTTTTACTTCATATATAGTATCGCCGATTCTGTGCTTTCCTGTCCCGGATTGGATATAACACAGCTCCAGATGCTCATGGCAGTGATAGTTCGGCTCATCCTCCACACGTGTTCCCTTCCACATAAACAAGAAGGTCGGATTTAACTCCTCCTGAAATACCGTGTTTTCCCGTTCCATATCCACCAGCTTCCTTCCCGGATGCCTGAAATTTATCTTTTATTTTCCTGCAACATCCCACAAAAACATTTAACGTAACTGTTCAGTTTCCTCGCAGTTACCATTTAACAACATTTTACATGAAACCTGCAAGATTGTACATTCCAAATAAAATATTTTGCGATACACTTTTTTTATCCATGATCTATCAAAGCCCATGGATACTTTTTTAAGGGAGGAAAAAAGGAAATATGACACCAATGAAATGGTTCTGGGGATTTCTCAGAAAGTACCGCTTCAAGCTTCTGGGCGGCCTGATCCTGACGACTTTCATTTCCGTTCTCGCCATCGTAAACCCTTACGTTTCCGGCATGATCGTAGATGATGTCATTCAGGGCGGTCAGTATGACCTGCTTTGGAAGCTTGTTCTCATCCTGCTTTTAGTTACGCTGGTCCGCGGTGCCCTGCGTTTCTTTTATCAGGTTATTTTCGAGGTATGCTCGCAGGGCGTGCTCTACGACATGCGGGACGTTGTTTACCGCCGCCTTCTGACAGAGGACTTCGCCTTTTACAGCAAGAAAAAAACAGGCGACCTGATGAGCCGTCAGACCGGCGACATGGAAGCAATCCGCCACTTCGTTGCTTACATTATCTATCAGGTTTACGAAAATATCCTGCTGTTCTGCTTTGCGCTCTTCATGATCTTTACGGTAAATGTGAAGCTGGCGCTCTGCATGCTGATCGTTCTGCCCTTTACAGCCATCACCACAGCAAAACAGTCCAAAGAGGTTCGACCGACATTCCAGCGCATCCGCGACTGCTTTTCTTCCCTGAATGCCTTCGTTCAGGAAAATGTCAGCGGCAACCGTGTCGTAAAAGCCTTTGCCAAGGAAGACTTTGAAATTGAAAAATTTAATAAGGAAAACGATGCCTACATGGACGCACAGTTGAACTCCTCAAAGGTCTGGATGAAATACCTTCCGATCTTCGAAGTTCTGGCATATGTCTTAAACGTTGTCCTGATGCTCTACGGCGGCTGGATGGTAATTACCGGAGAAATGACAATCGGTAACCTCGTAACCGTCAACGGCTATCTGTGGATGTTAAACGCTCCGCTGCGTATGGCAGGCTGGTGGGTCAATGATACCCACCGTTTTATCACCTCCGTAGAAAAAATTTACACAACCTATGTGGAAGAGCCTCTTGTAAAAATGCCTCCTGTGCCGGTTTCCCGCAAACATATGGAAGGAAATGTTGAATTTAAAGATGTTTCCTATACGGCAGATGATGAGGATATCGTAAAGGATATCAGCTTTTCTGTGAAAAAAGGACAGACAGTCGGCATTCTCGGTTCCACCGGTGCCGGCAAATCCACCATCATGAACCTGCTGTGCCGTTTTGTCGACGCGACCTCCGGCGAGGTTCTGGTAGATGGCGTAAACGTCAAGGACTGGAACCTTTACGATCTGCGTGACAACATCGGCATGGCAATGCAGGATATCTTTCTTTTTTCTGATACAATTGAAGGGAATATTGCATACGGTCGTCCGAACTGTACATTTGAGGAAATTCACGAAGCTGCTGTCATGGCAGATGCCAACCATTTCATCAAGGCTATGCCCGAAGGCTATGATACCATCGTCGGCGAGCGCGGTGTCGGACTCTCCGGCGGTCAGAAGCAGCGTATTTCCCTTGCGCGCGCCCTGTTAAAGAAACCGTCCATCCTGATTCTGGACGATACTACTTCCGCAGTTGATATGGAAACAGAAAGCTATATCCAGCAGCAGCTCGGCAAGTTAAACGGCCAGTGCACGATCTTCGTCATCGCCTACCGTATTTCTTCCATTAAAGACGCTGATCAGATCCTGGTTATGGATAACGGCCGGATTATCGAACACGGAACGCATCAGGAGCTGCTTGCAAATGACGGCTACTATGCAAGCGCGTTCCATCATCAATACGGTGAGCTTCCTTCCAGAGAAGAACAGGAAGAATACCGTCAGGTTACAGCCAACGAAAGGAAGTGAGAACTCATGGCACGAAATAAATATGATGTGGACGAAGTCCTGGAAGATAAATTTGACCTCAATCAGTTAAAACGTCTGCTCGCTTATCTGATTCCTTACCGGAAACGGTTTGTCAGTGTCGGCTTCATGATGCTCTCCGCTTCCGCTTTTACCATGCTGATTCCGCAATTTTTTCAGAAGGTCATGGACGTCTGCATCCCGAACAAGGACATGAAGGGAATCGCATTTTACAGCTTTTTGACACTGCTTGCCGCATTTTACAGTGCCTTCAGCCTTCGCTACAAGATCAAATACACCAACCAGATCGGACAGCAGATCATTCACGACATGCGCTATGACATCTTTGAGCATCTGCAGGAGCTTCCGTTCTCCTACTATGATGACCGCCCCCACGGTAAAATTCAGGTGCGTGTTGTAAACTATGTCAACAGCATCAGCGACCTGCTTTCCAACGGTATCTTAAATACCATCACCGACCTGTGCAACCTGGTGTTTATCATCGTTTTCATGCTGATCTTAAATGTCCGGCTGACGCTTGTATGTCTCTGCGGTCTTCCGATCCTCGCGATCGTTATCGTTGTCATCAAGAAAAAACAGCGTACCGCATGGCAGGTTCAAAGCAATAAGCAGTCCAACTTAAACGCGTACATTGCTGAAAGTATCAACGGGATCCGTGTTACCCAATCCTTCGTCCGGGAAGACGTGAACAGCGGTATTTTCAACAACTTAAGCGGCAGCTACCGGAAATCCTGGATGCGCGCCGTTATGTTCAACTTTACGATGGGTCCCAGCATCGATATCATTTCAATAATTACAACTGCAGCGATCTATGTGCTCGGTGTCAGCTGGATGATCAACGGCGAAACCGGTATTACCGTCGGTGTGCTGGTCGCTTTTACTGCTTATATCGGACGTTTCTGGGCACCGATCAACACGCTGGCTGGCTTTTACAACTCTCTGCTGACCGCGATCTCCTATCTGGAGCGTATTTTTGAAACTATCGACGAGCCGGTTGTGGTCAAAGACCGGGAGGATGCAGTTGAAATGCCTCCGATCCACGGAGATGTTGCCTTCGACCACGTTACCTTCAGCTATGAGCCTGGCGTTCCGATCTTAAAGGATGTTTCCTTCCACGCAAACCAGGGGCAGTCGTTTGCAGTGGTAGGCCCCACCGGTGCCGGCAAAACAACCCTGGTGAATCTGTTGAGCCGCTTCTATAACGTAGATTCCGGGCGGATTTTAATCGATGGCGTCGATATCGCAGGCGTTACCATCCGTTCTCTCCGCAAACAGATGGGTGTCATGATGCAGGACAGTTTCATTTTCTCCGGCACAATCATGGACAACATCCGCTACGGCAACTTCAGCGCTACAGATGAAGAGGTCATCCGGGCTGCAAAAACGGTCTGCGCCCATGACTTCATCATGGAAATGGAAAACGGTTATCAGACACAGGTAAATGAACGTGGAAGCCGTCTGTCCGCCGGACAACGCCAGCTGATCTCCTTTGCCCGCGCACTCCTGGCTGACCCGAAGATCCTGATCCTGGATGAGGCAACCTCCAGTATCGATACCGAAACAGAGATCATCCTGCAGAAGGGCTTAAATGAACTGCTGAAGGGACGTACTTCTTTCATCATCGCACATCGTCTTTCCACGATTAAAAATGCTTCCTGCATCATGTATGTGGATAAGGGAACGATTCTGGAAAAAGGCACACATGATGAGCTGATGGCCCAAAAAGGGGAATATTACAAGCTCTATATGTCCCAGTATGCATCGCTGATGTGAGTGAAGAGTGCTGGTCGCTAAACTCGACATTGCAGGTGTCTGTGCCTGCGCAAGACGGCTAAATGCTTGAATACCTGTTATTGGAAAAATATCCCCCAGCGCGTCGCGGTTTATATGATAATCGCGGTAACGCTGGGGGATGTTTTTTGAGGAAACATTATTTTTTTCTTTCTATCTTTATCTTTTTCATTTGGGATAAAATTGCTGTTTTTATGCTCTCATTTAAATATACCGGGTTCAGGTTTCGTTTGAAATAAGCCAAATAAGTTCCTTTTGTTTCTTCTATCAAAAGCGCTGTAAAAAAACGCTCCCAGCTAAAATAGTTCCTGCTTTCCACATATTCAGATGGATTCTTCAAAATCTTCTCCATCGCAGCATTTTTTAATACTCCTGCTGATAAAATCAACCATTCGAATGATTCCGGCAAGTATAATACGATATTTTTTCTGCTCTCCATCAATCGCATAACCCGATCCATTTCAGAACCAAACGCAGCACCATCTGCAATGACAAGAATCTTTTCATTCTTATGCACTTTCAAATAACGGAAAATATTGGATTTCCCATTCAGGGTTTCACACGTCAAACCGTTTTCTCTGCACACTGCGTCAAAAAACTGATATCCCGAATTACTGTCTTCTGTAACAACAGCCTCCGGCTCTATCTCACCTTTCGTTTCATCTAAGTTATATATTCTGTAAAACTCGTGATAGATCTGCTTCAGTGTTCCATATTTTCCAGAAGTCCGGATTCCATAAATTTCTTCCACACTATAGGGCAACGCCGGAAGAGACTCTCTCGACACAATAACATAATAATTATCCGTATTTTGAATGACACCTGCAAATTCTTCTGCTTTTACAAAGGTATTTCCTTCATCGATAAAAACAATACTGTCAGTGATTCCAGCCAATTGTTCTTTCCATAAAGCGCCCTCCAGCACATAACACTTTTTATCACTGATCAACTCTACCGGGCTTCCTAACGGATCATTTTCATGATCCTGTATCATCTCAATCAATGTCGTTTTCCCAGTCGCACTGTCTCCACGAAGTATCGTCAAATTACGCCGTAATTCAAATTCATATTTCTGTCGCTTCGTTGAAACGACAATCCTATGCTTTCCCTTCATACCCTAACTCTCCGTTATACAAATTCTCCTGCTATCGGTACCAGCTCTTCCATCGAATGAACGATCTGATCTGTATTTAAAATGCGAATCTTAAATGGTTTCTTTCCAAAATTCATCAAATGACGCAGATTAATCGTTCGATCCTCCTCTTTTGCTATTTCTAACAGCCACTTTGCGCAGTTGTCGCCGCAGGTAGACGCATTGAACACCTTATCTTTTTCGAATTTAACAAGAATCAAAGTCTTTACCCCACCCGATAATCCAACCGGCGGTATCTTTCCAGAAACGGGACTGTCTATTACCCCGCTGTCCATTACGGTCGATTTGTCCACGTCTAGAATCATTTTCTTTACAAAAGGATCTACAATCCATTCATCTTCATAATCATATTTAAAATAACCTGCCGTATTGTAAACAGCTTCTTTCATATCTCCATAAAAAATGTTCAGCATTTCTTGTCCTCTCTTTTTACCATACTAGATTTTTGATATCCCGTAGAGCCTTTGATGTAAAATTTTAAAATATTGCTTTTTATTTAAATATGATACCTCAAAATACTGGAGGATTTCAATACATCTCATGTTTCTATTAATCCGAAGCAGATCGATAAAACGTTCCCGTTTTTTTCATCATCCATTTCTCGTTTTATAATAACCGCAATATCAATATCACTCTCCGATGTACTTTCATTTCTGGCAACTGAATCATAAAGCATAATTGCCTCAATATCTCCAGAAAAAATATCCAGCAGCCCTTTGATCAAATCTTCTTTCATAAGATCACTCGACATGAACTCGCCCCTCCCGCAGCAATTTTCCCATTACTGCAGAAGGGGCGGTCTGTTCTGTTTCTTTTTATTCATGACAATAGAATGCTCGCAGAGCGTGCATTCTATTGTTTGATATACGGCATTTCCGTCATACGCAGGTTCGTGCATCCGTAGGGCTGCAGCAGCACGTCTTTTGCCTCCCCAAGCGCTTTTCTTTCTATCGGGGAAATAGCACAGATGCCGCCTTTTTCTTCCCACGGAACCGGAACCATCTTCGCTTTGATCCTGATAGGTGGGTTCTCAATAGAAAACGGAGTGTCTGTGACAGGCTCGAACCTCACTTCAAACTCTTCACTGTAAAAGCCATAATTCCACTCAGAATCCGGGAGCATCTCATAATCACAGTACGGGAACCTGCGCTCTACGCCGTCCCGCACATATTCGATACGGTTCACCTTTGCCTTTACCGGCAGGGAGAACAGGAGCGGTCCCCGAACCAGCACCTTTGCATCGTAAGGGCGGTCCTGTAAAATAGCTTCAAAGGTCAGCTCCACCGTAACGCATGTTACGCCGTCAACCAAAATGTTCTGCTCGAAATATGTGCCGGGGCAGGCTTCTTTTCCGTTGACTGTCGCTTTCTTTGCAAAGCCGGGAATACGGATCTGCAGACAGGTTTCGGCAGGCTTGTCCGAGCTCAGTTCAATCACTGCATTGTCACGGAACGGGTACTTAGAAACAATATGTACCTGAACAGTTCCGTTGGGTGTTTCCACCTGTGCACAGCAGGGCACAAGGCTCTGTACAACCGGACCGCGTTCATTTTTCATCACTGCGGAAATTGCAAATTTCGACCATGCCTGATTGAAGTTTGCGGTACAGCAGCCAAAGTGAGGCTCCAGCCCGAACATGTTCGCTTCGTTATTATTGGAATTATACGGATTCTCTGCATCCGGGATTCGCGCTGCCGAGATCTGGTTTGTCATCTGAAGGTACTGATGCGCCCACATATCCGGCGTCGTCGTTGCAGGCATGGAATTGAATGCCTCTCGCTCCAGTAAATCCCCCCAGAAGGGATTTCCTCCAATGGAAAGCAGGGTTTCACAGGAATACATCATCTCTGCAACGCTGCAGCACTCGCTGCCCTGGATCGGCGCATCACCGGACAGGCACTCGTCACCGGTAAAATGTCCGGTCGCCATACTGTTGTATTTCATCACCTTTTGATACATGGAAAGAGCGAACTCATCCGGATCTTCCTCTGTCAGACAAGACATCAGTGCACGGCACTTAAATGCCATGGCGGTATTTACCACATGATTTGTCTGCGTCCAGTATTTCTTCGAAGCAGGCTTTTGGAAATCAAAATAGGTATAAAGCTTTTCGTAATCGATACCATCTGCATCCAGCAGCTCCATCAGCTGCAAAAGCCAGGGCTCCGGTCTGCGCTCATACATCCACAGTATCGGGATCAGACATTCATACCAGCGTGCTGCCGACCAGTTAAACAGCGTATTTCTTGCAATATGAGGAAGAAGCTGCTTTAACGCGCGGTATACCGCTTCCTCAATCCTTTCATCCCCGCTGCAATCCTGATACAGCACCAGAACCTTACAGATCAAAAATGCCGCCCAGAGGTCGTAGCGATCGCGCTCTTCCGGCTCACAGGGGCAGATCCAACCGTCTTCCTTCTGGGCTGCCAGAATCGCATCGATATATCTTTTTGCACGCTTTTTCAGATCTTCATCGTCCAGCAGATATGCCAGCGGGATAAAACCGTCCAGCCAGTACGGTACGCGCTCCCAGCCTTCCTTGTCTCCGCCGATCCATTTACTCTCCCGTATATCCGGCCATACCAGATCCAGATGTCCGCTCAGCCCCTCCGCCTGAATTTCCAGCTGCCGCAAAAGCCAGCCCTCCGGTTTGATCTGCTGCGCAGTAAGCGCACGATATTTTGCACCTCTCATTTTCTTTTCCTCCCTTTGTATTCTTTTCTTTTTCCTCCGTTATGCTATACTGTCAGTAGAATTCTACCCCTAACTAGCATGCGCCGTTTTTGCATTTTTGAATTGGCAGGCTGCCTGCGCAATCTTTCGCTTCGGAGGATTTCCTTGATGAATACGGATTACATTTTTCTAAATCCTGCTCCCATGCCTTATCTGACTGACTGCGACTATAAAAAATTTGAACCGAACGAATATCACATCTCCCGGATCGTGGACTTTTTCGTTCTGATTTTTATGCTCCGGGGCAGTCTGCATTTTATCGAAGACGACGTTTCAGTCAGTGTCCAGGAAGGCGAGTGGTATATTCAACGTAAAAATCTGCTGCAGGGTGCGGATCGTCCCAGTACCGGAAAGAACATCGCTTCCGCAATTAAAATGCAGCTGCAGGATTTATGCTTTTATTATATAGGATTCCTCTTCATTTCCAAAGTTCAAAATCAGCCTTATACATTGCAAAATTGAAACATGCACAACAATAGTGTTCCGAAAAACAAAAACAGACGGACTGCATCGCTACATTTCTATAGCTGTGCAATTCGCCTGCTTTCCATTTTGTCTATAAAAAACGATACCGCTCTTTATTCGTAACTCTGTCCGCCCATTTCTGTGCCGCAGCTACTGCAGCCCGCTTACTCCTGTGCCGCTGCCGCGCTGTCCAGATCCTTCTGTGCAAGCTCCAGATCCCTGCGGATGGAGAGATGCTGAGGACAGACTTTTTCACACTTGCCGCACTTCACGCAGCATTTCGCCTTTTCTTCGTCCTTCAAATCCTTTTCCCATGCATTTTTTACATGGTCGTAGGTTCCGTAAATGTGGTATTTGTTCCACAGTGCGAAGTTCTGCGGAATATTTACGCCAGCCGGGCACGGCATACAATACCGACAGCCGGTACAGCCATTCTGTACTCTGCCCTGCAGATCTGATACGATTTCAGAAATCATCTTTTCTTCTGCTTCATCCAGCGGCTTAAAGTTCGAGAAGGTCTTCAGGTTATCCTCAACCTGCTCTTCACTCGACATACCGCTCAGGATCACCTTTGCATTGGAATGGCTGCCAACCCAGCGAAATGCCCAGGATGCGATGCTGGCATCTTTATCCATCGCTTTGAACTTTGCATTGATATCATCAGAGAAGTTTGCAAGGCTGCCGCCCTTTACAGGCTCCATGATCACCAGAGGAATTCCAAGCTCTTCTGCCAAAGCGTAGCCTTTATCCCCTGCCTGCTCCTCGGTGTCCATGTAGTTATACTGAATCTGGCAGAAATCCCAGTCACGGCCGCGCAGCACTTCTTCAAATGCCTCGTAGGTATCGTGGAAGGAAAAGCCCAGATAACGGATTTTGCCCTCTGCCTTTAACTGCTCGCAGAACTCCACAATTCCGAGTTCTTTCACTTTATCCCATCTCTCTTTGCTCATTGCGTGCATCAGATAAAAATCGATATGATCTGTGCGCAGGCGCTCCAGCTGTTCTGCAAAAATGCGTTTTGCATCGTCTACACTCTCAATTGCCCAGACAGGCAGCTTTGTTGCCAGATAAAAGGAATTGCGGTCATATTTCTGCAGCACTTTACCAACAAACGGTTCACTGTCACCATTATGGTACGGATACGCGGTGTCGATGTAATTAACGCCTGCCGCGATGGCACGATCCAAAAGCTTCTCTGCTCTCGGCTCATCAATTTTACCGTCCGGTGTGGCCGGAAAACGCATACAGCCAAAGCCAAGCAGTGATGTTTCGATTCCAAGCTTTTCAAATTTTCTCTTTTCCATGTCTGTTCTCCTTTTCGTTATGAAATGATTGGACTGTCCGTATTCTCCGGCTTTGCCATATCTTTTTCCATCTTCTCCGGTTCTTTTAATTTACCGATCTCATTATGACTCTCGAAGCTCTTTTCGATCTCCTGCAGCTGGTTTGCGTAGCCTAACAGCTCTGTTGTCAGCTCCTCCTTATCCGCCCGTTCTTTTTTATAAGAAATGCGGTGTTCCATACTTGCCCAGAAATCCATCGATAATGTCCGCAGCTGTACTTCTACCGGAAAATATTCCATCCCATCCATGCAATAGACCGGAACGCCGACAATCAGATGATAGCTGCGATATCCATTTGGTTTCGGCGCTTTGATGTAGTCCTGTTCGCGGATCACGATCAGGTCAGCCTGCCGCTTTAAGCTTTTGGCAAGGTTATAAATATCGTCCACAAAGTAACAAATAATACGGACACCGGCGATATCCTGCAGATAGTCCTTAGCGTTGTCTACGGTCGGTTCTTTTCCGCGCCGGATCAACTTTTCTTCCAGGCTCTTTTTCTTCTTGATCCGGTTCTGGATGTAATGAATCGGGCGGCTGTCTGACTTACCGTAAAGGTTGTGGTTAAGCACATCCAGCCGGGTCAGGAGCATCTGCATCGCATCCGCATAAGGCCTCACAAAATTGTAGTATTCTTCGTCGTTCATAAAACTCCTCATTTCTGAGTGATCTGTTTTTCTGCGTTCCACAATCACCAGTATACAACAATTTTGTCAAAAAATCATGAGTTTTGGGAAAGAATTTGTTAATTTTTTATAACGTCAGGCGCATCTGATACCAAACGACATTTCCGTGTACCGATTTCGAAACGCCCTCGTTGACAAAGCCAAAGTTCTCATAATAATGGAGCAGTTTGTCCTTACAGGTCAGGACAAGCCCTTTGCGCCCTTCTTTTTTTGCCTGCTCAATAGCGCAGCGAATCAACTGTCCCGCGTAGCCTTTTTTGCGGCATTCGGGAATCGTATTGACGCCAAAAATCATCTGCCACGCACCGTTTTCGTCGTGCAGTGCTGCATTTTCATACATTTCATCCGCCAGATCCGGCGTATCCGTCACCATACCGTCCATAAAGGACACCAGCTTTCCGTTTTTAAACAGCAGCCAGAAATGATTGCCATATGCTGCGATCCGCTCTGCAAATTCTTCCTTCGAAGCCGCCTCCGCCGCCGGGAAGCATTCCGCCTCCACCGCCGCAACACAGTCCAGATCAGATGACGTCGCTGTCCTGATTTTCTGATTTGTTTCCATAAAAATCTCCATTCCGCAGGCGCTTTGCGCCGAAGGAATCGCGAGGCGAAGTCCAGTTCGGCTCTGCGATCATAGCTACTTTGTGACGCCTGCGGCACAAACAATAGAATGCACGCTCTGCGAGCATTCTATTGTCATGAATAGCTGTGTGAAAAATAAGCGCCCACGGTTTCCTTACAGAATGTATTTTCTCAACGCACCGGTGAACTCTGCGATTCTCTGCTCCGCCAGCTCCTTTACCGTCACATTTTTCATGCTTTCGACATAGCCCTGCTCCTGACGATACAGCCATCTGGCGTCCTCCGGGCGGATTAAGCCGTAGTGGTTTGCCGCAATCCAGTCCTCATAGTCGATCGGCAGCTCATAGCCGAGCTTTTCTTCCAGAAGCTTCGGAAAATTGATCTGGTCTGCGCGTTCCCGGATACCCTCCCAGAATTCCAGCACCTCTTCCACGTGCTCGTGGATCTCATAGCGTCTTGCGCCACCGTCATAAATGATGCACTTTTCAAACAGCGGGCTGCACATGGACAGCGTCTCCCGTCGAAACTCCGGTGCAACGATGCCGCCCTTCCAGTAAAAGTCCACATCCGGCAGATTGATGCCGGAAACGCCCTTGTCCTGGTAGGTTGCAAAAATTCCTTCATAATATACCGTAATAAAACCTTCAAATTCCGGCCAGAACTCGCGGATATCGCGGGTCAGGTCTTCTAAAATATCGATTCCCTTTGTACCGCCAATCGTAAAAATGATGATGTTGCGCAGCTTTGCGCCGTGCTCGCGGTAAAAATCTGTCACATAGCGCAGGCAGTGGATCAGTGTCTCGCCGCTTGCGATGATATCACCGATCATCAGCGTACTGTCCGGCACCATCGTCAGCTTGCTGTATTTGATTTCCAACCCGGCGATTTCTTCGTTTTCAAACACGCGCTCACTGGATAAAAAGCTGATGTCATGCACACGGATATGCTCCCGGTAGCAGCTTTCTTCCAGCGGATAGTTCAACGCACCCCTAAGAATGGAGAGGATATTTGCCGTCGTCACTTTTTTCTGCTCCTTCAGATAATACAGCATCTGAGAGGTAGAAGAAATCAGGCAGTTATAGACCTCATAGCCTACGATTTCCGGCGTGTTGAGCAGCTTTCTCGTCTCCGCCTCCGAAATAATATAGTATTCATTCAAAAAATCAGCTCCGGTCAGCCGATAACAGGCTACGCCCTGTTCATTAAATTCCGGTGCAATTTTTACGTCTTCCCAATTTTTCATCGGTTCTTCCTCTTCTACATGTATTTGAAACAGTCACGGACATTTCTTTCTTTGAATATATTAACGGGATTCCCATATACCGTCAAGGCAATTAGGCGGATTCTTTTGAAAAACGACAACACAAAACGGCAGCCAGGATAGGAGGGCTGCCGTTTTGTGTTTATATGAGGGGGGAGATAGTGAGTCATTCATCTATCCGTAAAATAGAATACCGAATAAATGTGTCCTCGTTATGTCCAGTTCCTAAAAATGTCCTAAAATTTATAAAGGAAAAATAAAATCCGGATGATGAAATTCTTAAGGTTGCAAAAAAACTAAATTTCAACCATTTCCCGAATCGTTCCATCCAATTCTTTCCAGACCGCCTGATTTGTTTCCAGAATCATATATCCGCGCCAGCTGTCCTGCTTTGGCAACGACACCGATCCCGGATTCATGCAGCGAATCCCGTTTTTTACCTCATTCATCGGCACATGAGTGTGCCCTTGCAAAAACAGATCGCCCTCTCGAAGCGGTGGCAATTGCTCTGCCGATGTCAGATGCCCATGTGTGGCATACACCAGTTTCGTTCCAAGATCGAGCATACAGTAATCCGCCAGAATCGGGAATTCCAATACCATCTGATCCACTTCCGCATCGCAGTTTCCGCGGACGCACAAAATGTTCTTCTTTTTCGCATTGAGCATGGTGATCACCACCTTCGGGGCATATTCCTCCGGCAGATCGTTGCGCGGACCATGATACAAAAGATCTCCCAGCAAAAGCAGCCGATCCGCCTTTTCCCGTTCATATGCGCCAAGCAGCTCCCTGCAATACTTTGCAGAGCCGTGTATATCTGATGCAACCATCCATTTCATCTTTCAGATTCCTCATTTCGTAAAAATCCAAATGCGAGCCGCGCTCAGCCCTCGAACAGCCCGGTCGTATCCAGACTGATATCGCAGGTCTTTTCCACGCCGGCTTTCCAGAAATAGCGCTCTTCCAACGGAATCCAGATCCGTTCAAACATTTCCTCCCGCTCTTCTCCGTTTCTTTTCCGAATCCGTTCCAGCTGTTCCTGTCGGTCAACCGTCAGAAAAATGCGCAGGTCATAGCTTCTGCGCAGTCTCGGATGACAGGCATAGGAACCCTCGATGATCGTCACTTTTTTCGGAGAAACTATTACCTCGGGCAAAAAACAGACTGCGTGCGCGTCATAGGGGCGATAGGAGAATGCCTCTCCTGTGAGCATTGGCTGCAGCACCTCTGTTTCAAACCGCTCATAGTCCACATTTCCACCAGGCTCCCGCAGGCGCTTGGTCGTGCGCTGATGGGGCTGAAGATAAAAATCATCCATGTGGATCACGTTGCAGTCCAGCTGCTTTTGCAGATCTTTTGCCAGTGTGCTTTTTCCGGAAGCACAGCGTCCGTCGATCGCCATAAGCAGCGGCTTGTCCTGCCTCACCTGCTGCCGCAGTTTTTCTTCCAGCAGCACCATTACCGTCGTTATAGGGGTAGTTGTTCTGGTTTCCATAGGTCTCCTCGTTTCCGGGTCATCGTTGAAATCACAATTGAAATTACGTTTCCCTTTTGATTGTATCACAAACAGAATCTCTCACGCAATCTGAATCGCGATCTTAATCACGCCGTACCTGCTGCAATCGTGCCCCACCGTTCTTTATTATGCAAAAAATTGAAACCCGAGGACCACAATCCCCAAAACGACTAAAATCACACCGGTCGCACGGTTTAAAGTCTTCGGCGTTGCTTTGTTGGCAAAAACAGCCGCAATCCGTGCCCACAGCAGCGTAAATACCATACACAGGATCAGCACCGTCCAGTCAGGCGCACCGCCGATGGCGAAATGCGAAACCGATCCGGTAAATGCCGTAAACGCCATGATAAATACGCTCGTTCCGACTGCAGTTTTTAATTCATAACCCAGCACAGAGGTCAGAATCAACAGCATCATCATGCCGCCGCCAGCGCCGACAAAACCGCAGATAAAGCCGATCAGCAGCCCGCAGACAATCGACTGTACCGCACGTTTTTTCGCAGAAACGCCCTGCATTGCCTCCTTGGTTGTCATAACCGGGCGTACAATGAATTTAATGCCGAGCAAAAGCGTCATAAACACAGAAAAGCTGCCCATCGTCCGGGAAGGAACCAGGCTGGAAACATAGCTGCCAACCACGGTAAATGCCAGCACGCTTACCATCATAATCAGTCCGTTTCGGATATCCAAATTTTTATTTTTTCCATAGGTATAAGCGGAAACCGCGCTCGCAAGCACGTCCGACGCCAGCGCGATGCCGACCGCCATATACGGATCCATCCCAAGAAACGTAATCAGAACCGGGCTGATGACCGCCGCTGCGCTCATCCCTGCAAAGCCGGTACCAAGACCTGCGCCCATTCCCGCAAAAAATGTAACCAATATTGTGATCAGTAACTGCATCTTATCTTTCGTCTCCTTTTATAATCTGATCCAGATTTTTTTCCATCTGTGAAAAATATATCGCCAGCTTTTTCTGGTCTTCGTCACTCAAGCCCATCATCAGCCGCTCTGCAAACTCCTGCTGCAGCTCTTTGCCCCGTTTCTGAATCGGCAGCGCCTTTTGCGTACAGATCAGCTCCGTTTTGCGGCGGTCCTTTTCCACCGCCTGCCGCTCAATATAGCCGTCCTGCACCAGCTTTTCCACATTTACCGAAACCAGGTTCGCCTTGATGTTACGGATTTCCACAATATCGCGTGCCGTTTTATACTCCGGATTATTGTACAAAAACATCAGGATATCAAAGGCGGTCTGCGGCAGCTTCATTTCCTGGCACAGCGGTCTGCATACCGCCGTATAGGCAAGGGACATTTTTCTGGCAAACTCGATTTTCAGATTCATCCGTCGACTCTCCTCCCTTAATTATTTCATTTTTGAATTATTCACTTTTGAAGTAATTATACTTCTTTTTCCAGAAGCGTCAAGAGGGTTTTGGAAGAAAGGCGGAAAAAAGAACTGCCGGAAATCGTTTCCCGGCAGTTCCCGTTTTTCTTATGAAGTTTTCACCTGAAGCAATGCACTGACAAGACACGCACTCTGCTTTCCTCCGTTTGCCATGCGGTACGCCTTAACTTTCCTCTGCCAAACTGTCACACGCGGCACTTGTCCTGTCCTCACACTACTCTGAAATCCGCCCTCAGCGGCAGATCCCCGGCATTCGCCCCGGCAAGCACTGTGAAGTCGCCCGGTTCCACCACCCAGTGATAGGAAGCGTCCAACAGGCGCAGCTCATCAAATCCGAGCGTAAAGTGCAGCGTCTTTGTCTCTCCTGCTTCCAGCTCCACGCGCTGAAATCCTTTCAGCTCCATAATCGGGCGCACCACGGATGTATAATGATCATCGACATAAATCTGCGCCACCGTTGCTCCGGCACGGCTGCCTGTGTTCGTTACGTCTAACAGTACCTCCAGCGATTCGTCCCCATGAATTTCGGAAGCGGACAGCCTCAGATTCTCAAAGGAAAATGTCGTGTAGGACAGCCCATAGCCGAAGGGATACAGCGGGTTCCAGTCCATCTCAACGTATTTTCGCCCGCCTGCAGGTTTACGGGAATAGTGGCACGGGATCTGGCCTGCACTGCGCGGATAGCTCATTGTCAGATGTCCGGATGGATTCACATCCCCGAACAGAACCTGTGCCGTTGCCAGTCCGCCCTTTTCCCCATTAAAGCCTGCCTGTAGAATCGCAGGGATATGCTCCTGCTCCCAGGTACAGGAAACCGGACGTCCCGTATTCATGACCAGCACCACAGGGGTACCCGTTTCATACACTGCTTTCAGAAAATCCAGCTGCTTTCCGGGCAGGTTAAGCGTCGTCCGGTCAAAATTTTCTCCGGAGGTTTCTGTCGAATCCCCAAGTGCCACGATCGCCAGATCGCTTTCTTTTGCAAACCGGATCGCACGGTCGATGGTTTCTTCTCCGTGGTCGTAGCCGAAAATCACCCGCACGCCTCTCGCATCATTTCTAAATTCCACACGCACATCATATTTTCTGCCGCTCTCAAAGGAAAACGGAACCATCTGGCTTGCTTCCCTATCTTCTCCCCAGCCATCAATAACAAGTTCTCCGTCAATATACAGCCGCATACTGTCCGGACTGGATAACCCGATCCTTCCTTCAAAGCTCTTCGGGCTGCACATCGTTGCCGTCCAGCGGACGCAGAACTGTCTGGAATCTACTTTATCATCCGGAGCATGGTAGATCCAGTTGAAGTTGATCTGCGGATCGAGTCTCGTCAGAACCGGTTCTCCCGAAAAATCTGCACCGTTGAAATACTCCGCTGTAAAACCGTAATCGATCTCCGTGATACCCACCGCCGGACGCGGCTTTGCATTGAACCACCATCGCTCCAGCGGCTTGATCTCTGCACCCAGAATATTGCAGCCTTTGTCGTAGACAATTTCCGGATGTGAGGCATTGGCAGCTGTCTCTACATTCTCCGCCGGAACGCCCAGCACCTCCCGGATCCCCTCCAGCAGTGTTACTGCATGGTAATCCGGCTCCATACAATAATCGCCCATAACCGGAAGATTTGCGTTGGGTCCAAGCACCGCTATTTTCCGAATGCTCCTGGACAGCGGCAGCATATTATTTTCATTTTTTAACAGGACAACTGTTTTCTGTGCGATTTCCAATGCCTTGTCCTGATGCTCCTTGCAGTGTACCACCTTAGATTCCAGCGTCTCATCCACATAAGGATTTTCAAACAGTCCGAGCATGTCCTTCACACGCAGCACCCGGGCAGTCGAGGTATCCAGCTCCTCCATCGTAATGCTGCCATCTGCAAGCATTTCTTTCATCAGTCTCCGATATTCTTCGTGAGAATAATCCGCAAACTGCACGTCAACGCCGGCTTTGACCGCCTTTTGCAGTGCCTCCTTCGGCGTTGCTGCACTGTGATGCGCCGTATGCTGCATGATGATCGCCGTCATATCAGAGCGTACAAAGCCTGGCATTTTATAGGTTCCCCGCAGCACGTCTGTCAGAATTTCATGATCCGATACAACCGGAAAACCATCGATCGAATTGTACGAGCACATCGTATCCGTTGCACCCGCCTTTACAAATGCTTCCTCAAAGACCGGCATGCAATAGGAAAATACATCATGCCGTCCCATTGTAGTCGGTGCGCAGTTTAATCCGCCGATCGGATTTCCGTAGCCGGTATAATGCTTCAGTTCTGACGCTACTGTATGGTCGGTTGCAAGATCCTCTCCCTGCAATCCCCGCACAACCGCGGCACCAAGCTTCGAGGAAAGATAGGTATCTTCTCCGTAGGTTTCCTCCGTCCGCCCCCATCTTGGGTCGCGGGCAAGATCCAGCACCGGAGCCAGCACCTCATGTATATTTTTCGCGCGGGTCTCTGCCGCAACCATCCGCCCCATATCCTCACACAGTGCCGGTTCAAAAGCACCGGCAAGAGTCAGCTGCTGTGGAAAGATCGTTGCGTCACGGCGATGCAGCCCATGCAGGGCCTCCTCATGGAACAAAAACGGAATTCCCAGACGTGTTTGTTCTTTTGCATATTTCTGCAGTGCATTATAAACTCTTGCATCTGCCCGCCGTTTTTCCAGTTTTTCCAGGCATTCCCTGCGCATCGGTTCTTCGATTTTTTCCCAATCGATCCCCATAATATTCGGATCCAGCTCATCCAGCTTTTCTTCCACTGTCATCTCTGACAATAGCTCTTTGATATGTCTCTCTATCGCTTCTTTGCTTTTCATCTGCATCTTCCTCCAGACTGCAGTCCGTTATACAACAAAAAGAGCCTTTGAAGGCGTTCTTATCCTAAGAACATTTTCAAAGGCCTTTTGTTCCACATGCTCTTTTCATAGGCTCATTCTCCGTTTTCTTTTATGATGACCGGGCACATTTTCAAATCAATTTTTCCGTCTTCTATCCGAATCTCCTTTCCATTCACCATATTTGTGTAAGTTCCGTCCTGTATCCCTGCCTCTACCTGTCCGCATTTCCCTTCAAAGCTGAATATTCCCAAAAGCCTGCCCTTTCCCTGTATCTCCTTATGCTCGCCGATGGCTGCGCCCAAACCTTCATCAGCCGATAAACGGTAACTGCTCTTCGCAACAACCGGAAGCTTTTTTATCTGATAGAGCTGCCTCAACATATCTGAAATGTCACGGCTTCCATCCAAATTTATAACGTCCTTGTTGAACAGATCCGGCCTGGTTTCATTTTGGTTCTCCTGCCCGGCGTAAAGAAGCGTAGCCCCTTTCTGAAAATAAAGAAATGCCGTCCAGTTACGGAGCGCCGATTCCTTCGGGATGATTTCTTTGGCCCTGTCCTGATCATGATTTTCCAGGTATCTCATCTTTACATAATTGGCAGGGTAAATGTATTCCTGCATATTGACTGCTTCCACATACCTTCCCAGCGTACCTTCCCCATTCAGGTACTGCCTGAAATATTTAAAAATATCATAATCATAACACATATCGAAGGCTTGAAATATCTCCGAATCGGACAGGTTCGTCATTCCCTTTGCCCGCATGTCCACAATAAATTCCGGTTCTACAGATTCGCTGAGCCAGATACATTCCGGATTGACCCTTGCCACTTCTTCCCGGGCTTTCAGCCAGAACGCAAGGGAAACAAGCGGCGCAACATCACAGCGGAAGCCGTCTACGATGCCGGCCCACATTTTCAGCGTATCAATCTGGTAGTCCCATAATTCCTTATTCCCATAATCCAGGTCGACAATATCTCCCCAGTCCCCCACCCGGTTTCCCATCTCCCCTTCCGGTGTCTTGTAAAAGTATTCGGGATGGTTTTTGGCGAGCCACGAATCCGGTGATGTGTGATTGTACACAATATCCAGCATCACCCTCATTCCCCTTGTACGGATTCCCTCCACCAGATGCTTAAAGTCATCCATTGTACCCAGTTCCGGATTCACTTTCCTGTAATCGGCAATGGCATAGGGTGAGCCAAGGATGCCTTTCCGCTTTTCCTGCCCTATGGGGTAGATTGGCAGAAACCAGATGATATCTACCCCCAATCCCTTTATCCTGTCCAAATCCTTTTCTACTTCCAGGAAAGTACCTTCCTCACTGTAATTTCTCACATATATGGAATAAATAACCTGATTCCTTAAGTCTGTTTTCGTACAATACGCCACAGTATTTCCCTTCCTTTCTTAATCTGCCATACTTACATCCCATTTGCTCCATACGCCCAAAGTAATACGCTGACAACTTCATAAACTTCCCGGCCTAAATCCAGCGCTGACAGTTCCTGTATGATCAATGGATTTTTCCCATACTTTTCTACCAGCCTGTAAATCTGTTCCTTCTGTGTAAAGGAAATCTGCACCTCTTTCAGGAAGTCAAATATCTCCTGCCTGTAGTCCGTCTCTGAGACCTGCGGCGGCTCTTTCCAGTCAATAGTGAGCAAGGCGGTTATGGCTGCATTGTAGCCAATATGCTCTGGACGAACGCGGCCATCTGCTATCTGCGGTATCTGATGGGGGACAGAGCGCACTAGTGTCCGGCTCAACACCATCCCAGCCAACGTGGCAACATCCACCAAACGACAGTCCTACGTCGCCCCGGTCTGGAGAGGACTGGAACACAACATCCCCATCGCCACCGGCAAGCCGATGATGATGGGGATGAAAAGCACTGTCTTCATCACACCGTAGATGGCAGCCGCCGGATCAACGTCCCCCGCACATCCAGACTGTTCCCTTCGCATCTTCTGGCAAAAAGGATTTCCCCCTGGCCCTGTATCTCAATCGGCTCGCTGCCACAGTTCAGCAACACTTCTATCCATTTTCCATCCAGATTCAGCTTTCTGTATTCCACACATCGCTTCTGGGAATACTTATGCGGAAAGTCAAAGTACAGGCTTCTGCAGGCATCTTCCTGTATACGCATACGGATTAGCGATTTCATTAATTCGATTTTTTTCTGATTTTCGGCAGAATCAATCTCGTCCCAGGGCATGCATCTGCGGCAGTCCGGATCATGGGCGCCCTCTAAGGCAATTTCCGTCCCATAATAAATACAAGGACTGCCCGGCATGGTGAACAAAATTGCAAGTTGTTGGTAAAAGATATCCAAATCCTGGCATCGGTTCATAAGCCTTTCCGTATCGTGGGAATCCAACAAGTTGAAAATCACATTATTATTCTGCTGCATGTACATGGTATAGCAGCGGTTCACCATATACTCAAATTCATCCTTCTCTGCTGCCTGATCCAGGAAAAAATCCTGGATCCCGCTGGTCAGCGGATAGTTCATCACCGAATCGTATTCATCTCCCCCCAGCCACTGACTGGCATCATGCCAGATTTCGCCCAGCAGATAGAGATCCGGCTTCACGCTCTTCAATTGTCTCCTGAGCTCCTTCAGGAAACGGTGGGACACCTCATTTCCCACGTCGAACCGGATGCCGTCGATGTCGAATTCCCTGATCCATCTCTTACAGACCTGGCAGAAATATCGGATTACTTCCGGATTGTTGGTATTCAGCTTCGGCATCCTGTCCGTAAAGGCAAAGGAATAGAATCTCCCGTCCCTGGTATCCCCATGCCTCTCAAAGGCATCCCAGTCCTGTATCATGAACCAGTCGGCATAGGGGGATCCGCTCTTTTTCTCCACCACGTCCGCCCATGGGCCAAAGCTCCTGCCGCAGTGGTTGAAGACGGCATCCACCATGATGCGGATTCCATGGGCATGGGCTTCCTTTACCAGCCGGGCAAACTCCTCATTGGTGCCAAACTGCGGGTCGATCTTCGTGTAATCCCTTGTATCGTATTTGTGGGTGGACTCCGCTTCCATAATAGGGTTCAGGTAAATACCCGATATCCCCAGGTCATGTAAATAGGGAAGCTTCTTTCGGATCCCTTCCAGGTTTCCGCCGAACCTCTCTGCGTTGGAGACAGGCCCCGTGCGCCATTTTTCGATATCCGCGCCGTTTTTCTCAGGTGTCCCGTTGCAGAACCGGTCCGGGAAGATCTGGTACCATACCGTATCGTTTACCCAGTCAGGCGTACTGTTCACATCGGCAGGGTTCATCCAGGGCATGACGAAGCATTGCAGCATCCTGCCCTCCATTCCAATCTGCTCTTCGCTAAGGAATCCGTTCTCGAAATAATACCATGTCTCCTCCTCCGTATGAAGCTCAAAATAATACTTGCACCGCTTGAACCTGGGTGTCAATGTGGTAGTCCACCACAGATGATGCCTCAGATGCTTCTTGAAACAAATCTCTTCTTTTTTTCCTGCCCACTGCTCTTTTCCGCCCAGGATTCCCGCTTCAAAGGGATCGCCATAATAGATAAAGACACGTTTCACATCATATCCTGTTTTTAGATTCACAATCAGTTCATCCTCATTTAAGGGATAACACATCTGTTCCGATGCTTTATGATATACGCCTGTAAAATCCATTCTTTTATTAAAACACCTCCTGTTTTTCTCTACTCTTTGACAGATCCCACCACAATGCCTGACACGAAATATTTCTGCATAAAGGGATAAATCATCAGAAGCGGAATGGTAGATACCACAATCTTTGCCGAGTTCAGCGTCCTACTGGAAATGCGCGCAAGCTGCTCCAGTTTGTCAGGATCGGTCACCTCCGTAATATCCACGTTCAGCTGCTGAATATATGTCTGCAAGGGATAGTTCGCCGTATCGGTAATGTAGACCAAAGCTGAGAAATAGTCGTTCCAGTGCCCCACTATGGTAAACAGCGTGACTGCTGCCAGAGTGGGCTTTACCACCGGCAGGAATACTTTCAGCAAAATCACCCACTGGGACCCCCCATCAATCATGGCGGCCTCCTCCAATGATTTGGGCACTCCCCGGAAGGCGTTCATCAGCAGAATCACATTCCCCAGCGGCACGGCTCCCGGCAATATCAGCGCCCAGATCGTATTGGTCAGCTTCAGTGAATTCACCACCATAAAGGTGGGAATCAGGCCGCCGGAAAACAGCATGGCGAACAGGATTAAGGACATATATACCTTCTGTCCGGTGAAGAACTTGGGGCTCTTGGACAGCGGATAGGCTGTCAGCACAAGCAGCGTTATATTGACAGACAATCCCAGGACCACTCTTAAGACAGAGATGCCAAAGGAACGCCAGAACTGCTTATCTCCCATGATTTCCTGATAGGAACTTATATTGAAGCCAATCGGGAATATATTCACCAGGTTGGCTGACACTGCGGCGTTGTCGCTCAGGGATATGGCGACTATATTCATCAGGGGCATCAGGCAGGACAGTGCCAGCGCTCCCACTATGATCCATATGATGATATCGGCGACAATGCCACCAAAGGTTCTCTTTTCAATCATTCCGCCCCTCCTAAAAGATCCTGTAATCTGTCACTTTTTGCGCGATTTTGTTGGCTGACAGCATCAAAATGATTCCCACGATCGAGCGCAACAGCCCCACTGCGGTACCAAGGCTGTACTGCCTTTCCACCAGGCCTACCCGGTACACCCAGGTATCGATGATGTCCGCCGTCTCCATGACCAGAGGGTTGTACAGGTTGAATATCTGGTCAAAGCCGGCGTTCAGCACATTGGGAAGGTTCATGATGGTCACCAGCATTATCGTAGGCAGGATTCCGGGCAAAGTGATATGCCATACCCGCTTGAACCGGTTGGCGCCATCGATGGCTGCCGCTTCATACAATCCCGGGTCGATTCCCGATAAGGCCGCCAGGTAAATGATGGCCCCATATCCGAAGCCCTTCCAGACATCCGTCACGATCAGGACAGAGCGGAACCATTTATTGCTGGCCATGAACAGAATCGGTTCGATCCCCAGCATTTCAAGGACTGCATTGATCGGCCCCTCGTAGGAAAAGATATTGACCACAACCGTCGCCAGAATGACCCAGGAAAGGAAGTTGGGCAGATACACGATGGTCTGGATGCTTCTCTTCATGAACTTGTTCTTGATTTCATTCAGCAGCAGCGCGAAAACAATCGTCACGAAGGTGCTCAGGATGATCTTTCCCACCGCAATCGTGATGGTATTGATGAAAATCTGCTTGCTGTCCGGCATCTGGAACATGAATATAAAGTTGTCCATGCCTACCCAGGGGGATTTCGCGATCCCCCTGGCAGGCATGTAGTTTTGGAATGCCATGATGATTCCAAACATTGGTGTAAACGAGAATATTGCCAGCAAGATCATACCCGGGAGCATCATAAGATGCAAAGCCATTTGGTCTTTTTTACGCTTCATGCCTGATCGCTCCTTCTTATTGTTTGATAGCCTGGTTCACTTCCTCAGTAATCTGTTCACCGCCTGTCTTGTTCCACTCTGTCACGAATTCGTCAAAGTAGTCCACGGGCTTCTCGCCTGTTATTATCTTTAACAGCATTTCCTGCTCCATCTTGTCCAGGGTGGGCCACTTCAATGGCATGGACTTAGTGCTCCCAAAGAACACAGGGGTCACTTTATTGACTTCCGTCTCGGCCACAAGGCTCGCGGCTGCCATGGAATTGTAGGAAGCCCATCCGGCTGATGTGGATTCTTCCCCATTGGCAAGGCTGTCCAGATATTTCTTGCTGTTCACGTATGTACCCATGTCATGACGGTTCAACGGACTGGTATCTCCGCTCTCCAGCGCATCCACCACCTTCTTGCTGCTCCTGGGGAAGGCATCATAATAGTCAATGTTCATGTCAAGTATGGTTCCGCCCGCGTTCAGCTCGCTGTAATCTGCCAGCTCCTTATAGGCCTCGTCATCCTTTTCCTCATAACGGGAATAATCGAACTGCATGTTTGCCAGCTTCACAATCAGCTCCGGATGTTCGAAGCCCTTTCTCACCACCACATAACCGCTGTTGGGATTGCCCGTGAACATGGTCACTTTCCCATCAGCACCCACAGGGCAGATGTAAGGCTCCCACCTTGCCTCTTTGTTCAAAGTCATGCTGTCAGCCACTTCCCATGCACCCCACCAGTTGCCGAAAAAGGCGCCGCTCTTCCCGCTGTTGAGAAGACCCTTTCTGTCATCGCCGGTCCTGGTGACGAACTGTTTGTCAATCAACCCCTCATTGTACATCTTGGAAAGCTGTTCAAGGGCACCTTTCATTTCAGGCTGCACGGAGCCGTAGATGGCATTGCCGCTTCCGTCATCAATCCACTGCTTCGGAAATGCCCCATACAGGGTGAAGATATTGTTGGCCATATAGCTTCCGCCGGAATCGCCTGCTATCTCCGGATCGATTACAAGGCCCACTGTCTTGCCCTCGCCGTTCCCGCCGGGATCCTGTACCAGGAACTGCTCCAGGATATTATAGATGTCCTCCATGGTCTTGGGCTCTTCCAGGCCGCATTTGTCCATCCAGTCTTTTCTCAGCCACAGGATCCCAGGCCCGTGGGAGATTTCCGTGGTAGGCAGTCCCATCAGCTTTCCGTCGAACATGGCTGTCTTCAGGCACACGCCGTCATAGGAATCATAGATCTCCTTGATTTTGTCGCTGGCGCAGTTTTCATAGACCTCTGTCAGGTCCGCAATCAGGTCGTTCTCATACAACTGCTTTAATGTATCGTAATCTCCCACCCCCATGATATCCGGTATCTCGCCGCTGACGATGGCCATGGACACCTTCTGCTCATAGTCATCCCCGTCATTCGCCTCGAACAGGTTCGTGTTCTGTACGTTCAGCTTCTCCTTCAGATATCTGGTCCATGCATTGTTTTCATCGTCATCGCCCTCATATTTCGTCCCATCCAGCACGTCAAAATTCGTTACCGTCTTCCCCAGGGTGTAGTTCACTGTTTCCGGATATTTCCCATAGGGCGTGGTCATGGCTTCCTTCCATGCAGGATCCTCCTGATTCACGCTGACTGTGCTTTCGCCCTCGTCCTTGCCGCACCCTGCGAAGGACCCCAGCACCATTGCGCTTATCAGGCACATTGCCAGTACTTTTTTGATTTTCATAAATATAGCCCGTCTTTCTGCGAAAGACACCAATGCGTCATGAAACACA
>NZ_JBKVPW010000013.1:0-112002 GCF_046968865.1 Gallintestinimicrobium sp.
AGACGGTAACGCAGGGCAGCGGCTCTGCCGTGCCGGATGAGGCTCCTGTGATTACACAGCGGAAGAGCTCTGTAGAGACAGGCAACACAATCACGATCAATGCAGCTGAGAATGCGACGGCAAACGTGACCATCTCCGATGTAAACATCAATACAAGCGACGCTGCTGTTTCTACAAATGGAAAGGGCAATGTAAACATCGAGCTGGATGGCACAAATACCCTTCAGAGTGGTAGGAATTATGCCGGTCTGGAAAAGAGCAATGACGGTAAAATGACCATTACGGATGAAAATGAAAACGGCAAGCTGATCGCTACCGGCGGCAATTACGGGGCTGGTATTGGCGGCGGCGACTCAGACAATGGCAGTAACATCACCATCACCGGCGGCGATATCACAGCTACTGGCGGCGATTGCGGGGCTGGCATTGGTGGAGGCTTCAGTGCAGGCGGCAAAAACATCACCATCGCAGGCGGAAAGGTTACAGCTATCGGCGGCACCAATGGAGCAGGCATCGGCGGAGGTTTCTTTGGAGATGGCAATGACATCACGATCGCCGGCGGCAAGGTCACAGCTACCGGCGGCGATTATGGGGCAGGCATTGGTGGAGGTGACCACGGCGAAGGCAAAAACATCACCATCACCGACGGCGAGGTCACAGCGGCCGGCGGCACCAATGGAGCAGGCATCGGCGGCGGCTTACGAAAAAATGGAGAAAAGATCACTGTTTCAGGAGATGCAACGCTGAAGGTACAAGGCGGCCCAGCAGATGAAGGGGATGGAGCAGGCGCAGGAATCGGTAACGGCGGCAGCCATAATGGAGACTATCCCGAACCATGCATTCCTGTAAACGGTGCGGAGACAGAGCCGGATACCTCCAACCTGACGACAGGTAAAATTGAATATTACGCACCCGGTGCGGATATGACAAAGGATGAACCGACGAGCACTATATTGGGTTCCGGACAGCCGACATCTCCCGGTGAAACCGCAGCACCTGTGGAATACAGAATGCAGACATCTGCATCAGAGCCGGTACAGGGAAATGGAAAAAGCACAGGATACAAGGCTCCCGTACAAGGACATTTTTATCAGGTAGTAGGTCAGGACGGAAAAGCCATGATTTTTGCTACCGCGCAGAAGAAAGACGTGCTGGCAATTGCAACGGATTCCGATTTTGCCATGCTGACGGGAAAAATGGAGGACATCGAAGCGCTCAGAAAACAGGGCGTGAGAAGGATTATCTTCGCTACAAAGAGAGCAATCTCCACCTTCCTCCTTTCGGAGCTTCTTGAAAAGAGGGCATACGGAGAAATCTGGAGCCTCATCCACGATGGAGAGAACGTTGCGTTTACTGCAGTCGAAAAGAAGATGGATATAAGCAGTATTCTTACCCGGTTACAAACGAAATAAAAACTGATATAATAGGTACTGGTATTTGGAAACAGACATGACAGAAACAGGAAAGAGGACATGATTGGAATGTGTGGAGATCATGCTTTGCAGACTTTGCACAGATGATTTTCCGGTAAATTTTATAGAAGGATATCAGAGGGAACCCGGCAGTGGTCAGACAGCAGTCCTGACGCTGCCGGGTTACTGTATGATTCGTTCGAATATGCACAAAAAGTTTTACGGCTTGGTGCAAGTGATATACTTTCAAAACCCATTGATATGGAACAAAGGAGGCAATAAGCTAATGATTGATGTAGCAGAACTGGAAAAAAAAGTACCAATTTTAAAGGATATACAGAATGAAAAAGAAGTATTCTGGATAAATCCAGATAAAACTAACTGCGAAGAAGCAATGAAGCATATAGAATTAACAATGGCAGATGTAGATGATGCAGAACAAAGACTGAAGCGTTTCGCACCATTTATCATGAAATGTTTTCCGGAAACGAAAGACAGAAATGGTATGATTGAATCTGTGCTTACTCCAATTCCTGGAATGAAAGAGTTACTGAACGAAAAATATAACAGTAATTTGGAAGGTACATTGTTACTGAAACAAGATAGTCATTTAGCTATAGCAGGTTCAATAAAAGCACGTGGTGGCATTTATGAAGTTCTAAAGCATACAGAAGAGCTTGCCTTAGAGCATGGTTTTTTAAAAAAAGAAGATAATTATGAAAAACTGGCAAGTGAAGAATGTAGACAATTTTTTAGAAATTATACGATTCAGGTCGGCTCTACTGGAAATCTGGGAATGAGTATCGGGATTATGAGTGCGGCAGTAGGATATCAGGTCATTGTTCATATGTCAGCAGATGCAAAACAGTGGAAAAAAGACTTACTGAGAAGTCATGGTGTAACAGTAAAAGAGTATGAATCTGATTATAGCGAAGCAGTAAAGAACGGAAGAGCATTATCTGATCAGAATCCGAAAAGCTATTTTGTAGATGATGAAAACTCCAGAACACTTTTTCTGGGTTATGCAGTAGCTGCGAAACGTCTGAAAAAACAATTGGAAGAACAAAAAATCACAGTAGACGACAACCATCCTTTGTTTACTTATATCCCATGCGGAGTAGGTGGAGCACCGGGCGGTGTGAGTTTCGGATTAAAACTGATATTTGGAGATTGTGTACATTGTTTCTTTGTAGAGCCGACACAGGCACCTTGTATGCTGGTTGGAATGACAACTGGGTTAAATCATGAAATTTCTGTACAGGATATTGGGCTTACCGGGTTAACCCATGCAGATGGACTTGCCGTAGGACGTCCATCAGGATTCGTTGGGGGAGTTATGAAGTATTTGCTCAGTGGTGAATTTACCATTAGGGATGGAAAATTGTATGATTATATGAGAGATCTTCTTGAAACAGAGAATATTTTTCTTGAGCCAAGTGCATGTGCTGCTTTTCAGGGACCTGTATATATGGAAAAAAGTGAAATCTCACAGAAATATCTGTTGGAAAATCATCTCAAAGATAAAATGAAAAATACAACACATATTGCATGGGCAACGGGTGGAAGCCTTGTGCCAGAGGCAATTCGCGAAGAATATCGAAACACTTATCTGGATAAATAAAATAAACGGTTTTGATCTGTTAGCAGGTTGAAACCGTATTATTTTATAAAATTGTTACAGATAAGGAGTCAATATCCTCGAAAGAATATATCGAATTTCTAAAACATATGGATTTAGGGTTCGCAGTATCCGAAGGAACGGTTCGAGGAAAGGATAGCAAAGCTGGTTGACCATGTATCAATCAGTCTTGTTGCAAGAAACAGGGAGAATCAAATGGTCGGTGTCCTATTCGGATTGACCGACTATGCCTATTGACTTTATGTAACTGACACAGAAGGGAATATAGAAGTTTGAAACAAAGAAGTAGAGGTTATCCGAGAAAAATAGATCATAACAAATGAACCATCCTTGGGGTGGCTTGAAAAATTAAATATTAACGCAACACCTAATCAGGAAACTGCTAAAGGTTCACCCTTTATGATGTAGCCTCGCTGTTTCAAAAGATTAAGTGCCTGTGAAGTGGAAAGAACTTTTCCTTCCTTCACAGGACGAGATTCAAGAAAACCTTCTGGAGTATATGGCTTTAAATCTGAAAGTATGTGCCAGATAGCGGTCAGGATCATACGGCAGATGGCAATGATGGCTTTCTTGTGACCACGGCGTGCTTTGATACGCTTGTAGCGGCTGGTAAATTCAGAATGCTTCTTCGATTTGATTAAAGCATTTGCAACTTGTACCAGAACTGGTTTAAAATAAGAACCAGCACGGGAAATCCTAGTGGATTTGATTTTTTGATTGCTTTGATCATTACGGGGACAGCATCCGGCCCAGGAGACGAGGTGTTTTGCTGTGGGGAAGACAGACATATCACCACCAATCTCTGAAAGCACTTGGATAGCAGTCAGCGGATTCTTATTGAATCCGGGAACAGTCCTTATTAAGTTTAAAGCAGCCTCATATTTATCACTGAGACGAAGGATTTCCTGTTCTACTTCTGAAATGTGCTTATTGAGTTCATCAATGTGGTCAAGACACTGTCTAAGTTTTACAACCTGTTCTTTCGAGATGGCACCATCAACAGCAGCCTGTATTTCTGTGATAGGAGTTTTGCATCTGCTATCAACAAAAGGTGCTATATCAAATTTTTCTCCTGGGTGTTGTAAAATATGTTCTGTAATAGAACGAGATGATTTACCAAATACATCAGAAAATACATCATCAAGCTTAAGATTAGACACGGTAAGACAATTTTGAGCACGGTTCTTCTCACCAGTAATCATACAAGTGAGCTTGAAACGGTATCTTACAAGATCGCGAAGCTCCCGGATGTCAGCAGGTGGAATAAAGGAAGGTTTGACCATACCACACATGTAAAGATCACAAATCCATTTGGCATCTTTACGGTCGGTCTTATTTCCTTTCATCGGCTTTGTGTATTTGGGATGGGATAGAGTAACCCAGAAACTGTGTTGCTCTAAGATATTGAAAACAGGGATCCAGTACTTACCAGTTGATTCCATGCAAACATCTTTACAGTTGTACTTTGCAAGCCAGTCACACAGCTCATTCAATCCTTTGGTAAAGGAAGAAAAGCGAGCTTGCTTATACTCCGTGCGATTGTTGGAATCAGTGATGCCGATACAGGCATAGATCCATGTTTTGTGGACATCAAGTCCACAACAGTTGAACTTAAAAATTTTAAATGACAAGAAACTACCTCCTGGTATTTATAGTTATAAAACTGACAGTGACTGGTCATCCGGCGAGATCGAGTCGACTTCGGAAGAGATAAGTTTACGGGCTACTGTTATGCGCCACTCATTGATGCCTTAACGGATGACCGACAACAAATATTTATACGAGGTCGCCGCTATACAGCCCCGCCACTTACCCCCACGTGTTCTGTAGTGTGTCAGTCTTATAGGTAAATAATATCAGAAGGGCAAAAAATTAGATAGCGAAGGACAGAACCTGTGTTTCATGACGCATTGGTGTCTTTCGCAGAAAGACGGGCTATATTTATGAAAGTACTTGTAATTTCAGACATTCATGCAAATATTCGGGCGTTGGATACAATTTTGCGGGAGGAAGCAGACTATGATCTGTTATGCTGCGCAGGGGATTTTACGGACTACGGGATCTCACCTCGGGAGGTCCTGGAGCGGTTTCGCCAGTTGGAAAATACAGTCCTCGTATATGGAAACCATGACCGCCATGTCATAAATATTTACGAGAGCGGAGAATGGACAAATGTAGCGGATGGAAAATACAAATGGGTGCATTATAACTGTGAAAGACTGAGTGAAAAAGATATCGATTGGATGAAGCAGCTCCCGGAAAAGGCATATTTTGAGGCAGATGGATGGAGCTATGGAATCGCGCATCAATACGACAATGGCTACGGGACGGTCGAAAGCCGCTATGCCTTTGATCAGTATTGGAATGCCAGCTATGGAGCAGAGTGTGACGGAAAGCGACGATTGATTTTTGGGCATACCCACAGACAATGCATTCATACCCTTGGGGAGGGGATGGAATGGATAAATCCGGGAAGCATTTCCTACAGAAGACCGGATGATCCCGACAAGACTGCGCACTACGCGGTAATCTTGGATGGAAACATACAGCTCAAAAGCATTGCCTATGACAGAACGCTGCAGCTTGCAGAGGCGAAGAGACTTTTGAAAAATGACCGGATGATGCGAACAGAGCTGCAGGATTTTATGTTCTTTTTTGGTGATGCAAAAACCTCAAGGGATCCGCTGTAAAATTTCATATCAGGAGACTGCCGTTTCTTCCGCAAAAGGCGGATCCGGCAGTCTCTTTTTCTCCCATTGCGTTGACTTCCCCTCTTACATCCTTTATACTAAAAAGTACGACTATTTTACTTTTTGGAAAAATATTATAGGGGAAAACAAAAGAAAAAGGAGGGGAAAGTCGTGATTTTCGGCAAGTATATCAATCGTTACTATCTGAAAAATGCACCGGCGCTGCTGCTTGGACTGCTCTCACTTTTGATCGTCGATATTGCCCAGCTGATGATTCCGGAGCTGTATCGTCTGGTCATTAATGGTGTGAACTTAGGAAAAGTGGTGGTGGATGGTCAGACGCTGACCTTTACCAGGGAGGTACTGTTTCAGAATATCTGTCTGCCCATGATCTGGATTGTTTTGATGATGGTGATCGGGCGCTTTTTATGGCGGGTATGCTTTTTCGGTTCCGCAGTGTGTGTACAGGCAGATCTGCGGGAGCGAATGTTTGATCACAGCCGTCGTTTGTCGCAGCAGTATTATCAGGTCAACAAGGTAGGAAGCCTGATGAGCCTGTATACAAATGACCTGGATACGATTCAGGAGTGCTTCGGCGACGGCATTCTGATGTTTTTCGACGCTCTGGTGCTTGGTCTGCTGGCGCTGTACAAAATGTGGCGGATGGATTTCAAGCTTACGCTGCTGGCTCTGATTCCTGCGGCGATCATGTTTGGCATCGGCACTATTATGGGTACGACGATGACAAAACGCTGGGAGGAACGGCAGAAGGCTTTCTCTGATCTTTCGGATTTTGCACAGGAGAACTTTTCCGGCATCGCGGTGATCAAGGCATTTGTCAAGGAATTTAAGGAGCTGACAGCATTCCGTAAGCTAAACCGTGAAAATGAAGAGATCAACGTTACCTATACAAAGATCGCAACCCTGCTGGAGGTGCTGGTGACGCTGTTTGTGGAATCTGTCATCTGCGTCATCTTAGGCTACGGCGGCTGGCTGGTTTATGGCGGTCAGTTCAATGCCGGACAGCTGGTGGAATACATCGGCTACTTTGAATCCATCGTCTGGCCGATCATGGCGATTTCGATGCTGATTGAAAAGACTTCCCGTGGTAAGGCTTCCCTGAATCGTATTACGGAGCTGATGGATGCGCCTGTAGATGTGACGGACCGGGATGGTGTAGGAAATCTTGAAAATCCAAAAGGCAGTATTGAATTCCGGCATCTGACGTTCCGCTATCCGGACGGCGATTATAATGTACTGCAGGACGTCAGCTTTCAGGTAGCTGCCGGTGAAAGTGTCGGTATTGTAGGCAAAACCGGCGCAGGTAAGACTACGGTAGTAGATCTGCTGCTTCGTACCTATAATGTGCCGGATGGTACGTTGTTTGTGGACGGAAAGGATGTGAACAGCGTGTCCATTCATTCCGTACGCAATGCCTGTGCCTATGTGCCCCAGGATAATTTCCTGTTTTCAGATACCATTGCACACAATATCGGCTTTGGCGTGGACGATGCAACTTTCGATCAGATCAACGGTGCGGCGTCGCTGGCGGACGTGCGGGACAATATTGTAGATTTCAAGGAGGGCTATGAAACCATCCTGGGAGAACGGGGTGTGACTGTTTCCGGCGGACAGAAGCAGCGGATTTCCATTGCTCGTGCGCTGTTAAAAAATGCGCCGATTCTGATTTTGGATGATTCGGTTTCTGCAGTGGATACCCGTACTGAAAAAATTATTCTCGATAACTTAAAGACCACCCGTGCAGGCAAGACCACCCTGTTGATCGCACATCGCATCTCGACAGTGGAGGGGATGGATAAGATCGTATTTCTGGAGGATGGCAGAGTAGAAGCGGTCGGTACGCATGATGCGCTGTATCACAGCTGTCCCGAGTATCGGCGGATGGTAGATTTACAGCGTCTGGAGGACGAAACGGCAGATTCGTCCGATGCGGTAGAGACGTCTGACATAGCGGATTCCGTTGATGCCCCAGAGCATGCGCCGGAGTCTGTAGAAAAGTGCGAAGGAGGTGCCAGCCATGATTGAAGTAAATCCGTTGCTTTTGACCGGCGCGGTCATCGGTACGATCACGGCGCTTCTGATCGCCGCTTATGTGCTGGTAAAGGACAAAAAGTCCCAGATGGGATTTGAACGCACGATGAAGGACGGCGAAATTATGCACCGTCTGGTAGCCTATGCAAAGCCGTACTGGAAGCAGTTTGTACTGGTATTGTTCCTGATGATGTTTTCAATCGCCTATGACATTATTTCGCCGCTGATCATCGGTAATATCGAAGAGCTGGTTGCAGGTGATTTTGTTCTGCCTGCCCTGTATGCCCGAGTAGGCGGTTATGTGGTGGTGCTGCTGTTTTCAATGGGAAGTACCTATCTGCAGGCGGTGATTTTGCAGCGGGTTGGACAGCGGATTGTGTCCGATCTGCGTGAGGATCTGTTTACCCATATCGAATCCCTTTCTCATGAGCAGCTCAATGAGATTCCGGTGGGCAAGCTGGTGACCCGTGTGACCAACGATACCAACGCGATTTCGATGATGTTTACGAACCTGCTGGTCAGCCTGACAAAGAATGCCTTTGTTATTGTAGGCATATTAATTGCAATGATCTGCTTAAACTATGAGCTGACGCTGATGGTGCTGTGCTTTGTTCCCTTCATCGTGATCTTTACAGTGATCTTCCGGAAGTTTTCCCGTCGGGCATACCGCAGGGTAAAGGATGCGACGACGGATATCAATACTTATCTTTCGGAAAACCTTTCCGGCATCAAGGTTACGCAGATTTTCGGGCGCGAAGAGGAAAAGATGGCGGAATTTCGTGAGAAAAGCCAGACGCAGGCAAAGGCAAACCTGAGTCAGATTTTCGTGTTCAGTGTATTTCGTCCGTTGGTGTATATGCTTTACATCTGTTCCATCCTATGTCTGTTTTATCTGGGCGGCATGGGACATTTAAACGGCGTGGCGTTTTTAGGACAGACGATCACAGGCGGAACGATCGTTACCTTTTATATGTATATTTCGAAATTTTTCACCCCGATCCAGAACCTGGCAGAGCAGTTTAACTGGCTGCAGTCGGCTTTGGCGTCTGCGGAAAAGGTGTTCTCGATCATGGATCTGGAGCCGAAGCTGGTAGATGCGCCCGATGCCATAGAGCTGGAAGAGGTGCACGGCGAAATCGAGTTTCGCAATGTGTGGTTTTCCTATATTCCCGGGGAATGGGTGCTGCAGGGTGTGTCTTTCCATGTAAATCCGCGAGAAACGGTGGCGTTTGTCGGATCGACCGGTTCCGGAAAGAGCACAATCTTGTCCCTGATCTGCCGCAACTACGAGTTCCAGAAGGGCGAGATTTTGATCGACGGTATCGACATTCGCAAGATCAAGATCGCTTCCCTGCGCAGGCATTTTGGTCAGATGCTGCAGGATGTATTTCTGTTCTCCGGCACGATCCGCAGCAACATCGTTCTGCGGGAAGAGGGCATTTCGGATGAGGAAATCCGTCGCGTCTGCCAGTATGTGAATGCCGATCATTTTATTGACAAGCTGGAGCATGGTCTGGATGAGGAGGTGCGGGAGCGAGGAAATAACTTCTCTGCCGGACAACGTCAGCTGCTGAGCTTTGCGCGAACTATCATCCACAAACCAAGTGTTATGATCCTGGATGAGGCGACTGCTAATATCGACACCGAGACGGAGCTTTTGATTCAGGATTCCCTGGAAAAAATGCGCAGCGTCGGCACGATGCTGATGGTAGCCCACAGACTTTCCACGATTCAGCATGCGGACAACATCATTGTGCTATCCCACGGCAAGATTCTGGAGCAGGGCACGCATCAGGAGCTGCTTGCAAAGCATGGACGATATTACCAGCTGTATACGCTGCAATATCATAAGGAACAGATGGAAGAGTGACGGCGGAGAGCCATCGCGGATGTAGAAAAGATTGAAAAGAAAAGCCCGGAGCACAGCAAAGGAATAGATGCTGTGCTCCGAGCTTTTTTCATCGTATAGGAAACTTCGTTTCCATACGATAAAAACGCTCCGCACGCTCCCTTTACTTTTGCAGCGTGCAGATATCGACCAGCTCTGCCGTATCCGGCGTAAAGCCGCTCTTTAAGATATCCGCCAGGGCAACTGCCGTATCCAGGCTGGTCAGGCAGGGAATGCCAAGCTCCACAGATTTGCGGCGAACCTTTACGCTGTCCCGGGCAGGGGTACGCCCCTTTTTGGAGGTCGAAATGATGTAATTGACCTTTCCGCTTTCCAGAAGTGCGATGGTGTTGTGTTCGGATTCGCTGATCTTATGGACAAGTGTAACCTGCATGCCGTGGTCACGCAGTACAGCTGCCGTACCTGCGGTTGCATACAGGTGGAAGCCAAGATCAGCAAACCGCTGTGCAATATCAGGGATTTCATCCTTATCGGTGTCGCGCACGGTGATGAAGATGCCGCCCTTGTCGGTCAGCTGGTAGCCTGCGCCGACCAATCCTTTGTAGAGCGCTTCCCGCATGGTGGGTGCGATGCCGAGCACTTCACCGGTAGATTTCATTTCAGGTCCGAGCTGCGTGTCCAGTCCAGACAGCTTTTCAAAGGAGAAGACAGGCACTTTGATCGCGGTGTAGGAGGAAATCGGGGCAAGACCGGTGCCGTAAGGCATATCCTTTAATTTTTCCCCGAGCATGACGCGGGTGGCGATATCGACCATCGGGATGCCGGTGACTTTGCTCAGATAAGGCACGGTTCTGGAGGAACGGGGGTTTACCTCAATGACATAAACCTGATCCTGGCAGATGACGTACTGGATGTTGATCAAGCCCTTCGTGTTTAAAGAGAGGGCAAGGCGGGTGGAGTAGTCCACGAGCTTTGCGGTTTTGGCGGGGCTTAAATTCCAGGCAGGGTAAACTGCGATGGAGTCGCCGGAGTGGATGCCTGCACGGTCGATGTGCTCCATAATGCCGGGCAGCAGGACATCCTCGCCATCGCAGATTGCGTCGACTTCAAGCTCCGTGCCCATCATATATTTATCGATCAGAACGAGGTTCCCTTCCATATGGGAAAGAATAATATCCATATATTCTTTTACGTCCGCATCGGAAAAGGCGATAATCATGTTCTGACCGCCAAGGACATAACTGGGGCGCAGCAGAACCGGATAGCCGAGACGGTTCGCTGTTTCGATCGCTTCCTCTGCAGTGTGGACGGTATCTCCGACGGGCTGCTTGATATGGAGCTGTTTTAAGAGAGCTTCAAACCGCCCCCGGTCTTCGGCAGCGTCAATACTGTCTGCAGGTGTGCCCAGAATCGGAACGTTGTTTTCTGAAAGCCATTTGGTCAAGCGAATTGCGGTCTGTCCGCCGAAGGCAACAACGGCACCGACCGGATTTTCCACACGGATGATGTCTCCGACATCTTCCAGAGTCAGGGGCTCAAAGTACAGGCGGTCTGCTGTATTGAAATCGGTGGAAACGGTTTCGGGGTTGTTATTGACGATAACAACCTCATACCCGGCATCCTTTAATGCCCAGACACAGTGAACGGAGGCATAGTCGAATTCGATTCCCTGACCGATCCGGATCGGACCGGAGCCAAAGACGATGACGACGGGCTTTTTGGAGCTGTGTTCCGCGATAAAAGCGGAAGCCTCGTCCTCCTCGTCAGTGGTGGAGTAGAAGTAGGGGGTTTCTGCCGCAAACTCCGCTCCGCAGGTATCGACCATCTTATAGGAATACGGAAGGTGGGGGAAAGCAGAGTTGCCGGACAGGCGTGCAATCGTTTTATCAGGAAAACCGTTTCTCTTTAATTCCCGCAGAAAATCATGTGTGAGCGGCTCTGTCTCCAGCCGTTTTTCGAGGTCGCACAGATGCAAAAGCTTTGCTAAAAACCATTCGTCGATCAAAGTCAGCTGATGGATTTTTTCGATGGAAAAACCGCGGAAGAGCGCTTCGTAAACAGCGAAGATGCGTTCGTCGTCCTGCGCCAGGATTTTGGCGGTTAGGGCTTCGTCGTCGAGTGCGCGCATATGCACGTCTGCCAGGCAGTCATGGGAGATTTCTGCTCCGCGAACGGCTTTCATCAGCGCCTGCTCGAAGTTTCTGCCAATAGCCATGACTTCACCGGTGGCTTTCATCTGGGTTCCGAGCTTTCTTGTCGCATACACGAATTTGTCAAAGGGCCATTTCGGAAATTTGACGACAACATAGTCCAATGCCGGTTCGAAGCATGCTTTCGTCTTTCCGGTGATTTCGTTTTTGATTTCGTCCATTCGGTAGCCGATGGCGATTTTGGCAGCGACTCTGGCGATCGGATAGCCGGTCGCCTTGCTGGCGAGGGCGGAGGAACGGGAAACCCTGGGGTTTACCTCGATAACAGCGTACTCGAAGCTTTCGGGATTTAGAGCAAACTGTACGTTGCAGCCGCCCTCAATGCCCATGGCTTCGATGATGTGGAGTGCAGCACTTCGAAGCATCTGGTATTCTTTATCCGCGAGGGTGACCGCAGGGGCGATAACGATGGAGTCGCCGGTATGGACGCCCACCGGATCAAGATTTTCCATAGAGCAGATTGTGATGACGTTTCCGCCGCCGTCGCGCATGACCTCAAATTCGATCTCTTTCCAGCCGGAGATACATTTTTCCACCAGAATCTGCGTGATCGGGGAAAGACGGAGCCCTGCGGAAGCAATTTGGCGCAGCTGTGCTTCGTCAACAGCGATGCCGCCGCCGGTGCCGCCGAGGGTAAAGGCAGGGCGCACGATAACCGGATAGCCTGCAGAGTGCGCGAAGGAGAGAGCACCTTCAAGCGTCGTCGTAACGACAGAGGGGATGATAGGCTCCCGGATCGCTTCCATGGTGCTTTTAAAAACCTGACGGTCTTCGGCTTTGGCAATGGTTTCCGGGTTTGCGCCAAGAAGTGTAACGCCCTCCTGTGCCAGAAAGCCTTCCTTTGCCAGCTGCATCGAAAGCGTCAGGCCGGTCTGACCGCCGAGGGTGGAAAGAATGCTGTCTGGGTGTTCTTTTTTGATGATTTTTTTTAGAAAATCCAGAGTCAGAGGCTCCACGTAGACATGATCTGCCATGGCGGCATCTGTCATGATTGTTGCAGGGTTAGAATTAACTAACACAACTTCCAGACCTTCCTCTTTTAAAGCGCGGCACGCCTGGGTACCTGCATAGTCAAATTCGGCAGCCTGACCGATGACGATGGGACCGGAGCCGATTACCATTACTTTTTTCAGATTGGGATTTAACGGCATGCTTTATGCCCTCCTTTCCATCAGTGCGACAAATTCGCGGAACAAAAACTCGGAATCATGAGGACCGCCGCAGGCTTCCGGATGGAACTGCACTGAGAAGCCGGGAAAATCCTGATAAGAAACGCCCTCACAGGTTCCGTCGTTTAGGTTGATAAAACGAAGTACTGCATTATCCGGGAGGGAATCGTTTTTGACGGCATAGCCGTGATTCTGACTGGTGATATAATCCCTGCCGGTGAGCAGATCCTTCACCGGCTGGTTTGCACCGCGGTGTCCGTATTTCAATTTTTCGGTGTCCGCACCATTTGCAAGGGCGAGAAGCTGATGCCCCAGGCAGATGCCGAAAATCGGTATGCCGGATTTGCAGAGGTGAGACAGCTCGGAAATGATAGCCGGGTTATCCTTCGGGTTGCCGGGACCGTTGCTCAACATGATACCGTCCGGCGAATAGGAGAGGATGCGTGCAGCTGTCGTGGAAGCGGGAACGATGGTCAGGTCGCAGTTTAATGCGTGCAGCTTTCGGATGATATTCTGTTTTGCACCGAAGTCCCACAAAACGACGTGATGGCGTGGAAGCGGGGACGGAATCTGGTAAGGCTCCCTGCAGGTAACGTGTGCTACCGCGTCCGTGATTGCCCAGCCCTTTAAGTCTTCAACAGCTGCAGAGTCCGGGCGGAGGGATGTGAGCCGTCCGTTCATGACGCCGTGCTCGCGGATGAGCTTGGTCAGGTAGCGGGTATCCAGATCATAGATGCCAGGGACATTTTGCTGCTTTAAAAAAGCGTCAAGATCCATCTGACATCTGAAATTGGAAGGACATGGGCACCATTCTCTGGTGATGTATGCGCTCATGTGAATTCCTTTGCTTTCAAAGTCTTTTGGATTGACGCCGTAGTTGCCGATCAGGGGAAATGTCTGAACGACCATCTGTCCGTAATAACTGGGGTCGGTCAGTGTTTCTGTATATCCGGTCATAGCCGTCGTAAAAACGACTTCCGCGATGACGTCCTCTTTCAAAGGAGCGCCGAAATGTTTTCCGGTCAGACAGGTCCCGTCCTCCAGCTGTAAGTACACAGTTTGTTCCATAAGTACACCTCGCTCATTCTCTTGTGTTTGCTGTACAAATACTGAAAGGCGTCCATGAATCAAACACTTTTCTAAATAGAAAAGTATTTCACTCATGAACGCCTTTGTTCATCTGATGCATTATAGCATTGGGAAAGGGGGCGGTCAAGAATAAATTTTATTTTGTTTACCAGTTCCCCCGTGACTTCGTGGGTACAGATTCCATGCTCGCATGAGAATCTGTACCCACGAAGTCACGGAGGAAGCGCCACTTCATGAGCAAAAGAAGCGGTGGCGCAGCCACTGCGGAAAGCGCCGCAGGCGCGATTTTGCGAATGGCGCGGGGGAACGTCCGTGTTGCCGCGCGGCGAGAAGGGCGCGATTCATGACAATAGAATGTTCACGGAGCGTGCATTCTATTGTATTGCGAATGGCGCGGGGGAACGTCCGGGAGAAGGCCACTGTGGAATCAATTATAAACATATCTACCAACTATGTTTGTGTTGACAAATGGGAAGCATCCAATTAGAATGATAGAAAATATCCGAAAAATAACTGCAAAGGAGAGCAGAAAAATGAGCAATCATATAGAAACAAAGTGTATTCACGGAAATCTGGATTTTTCCTGGGACGAGCCGACAAAGGCGGTGAGCTTCCCAATCTATCAGACGGCGACGTTCGGACATATCGGTTTGGGACATTCGACCGGCTTTGACTACACGAGAGAGAAAAATCCGACCAGACAGCATCTGGAGGAAATCCTTACCGCGCTGGAGGGCGCTTATGACACGACGGCATTTTCTTCCGGCATGGCGGCGGTGACAGCGGTATTTGATCTGTTTGCACCCGGCGACCACATGATCTGTTCTGAAGACCTTTACGGCGGCGTAACCCGTCTGGTCAATACCATCGGCAAAAAGAACGGACTGATGGTTGATTTTGTCAATACCGGTGATTTGGATGAGATCAAACGGGTGCTGCGTCCGGAAACAAAGGCACTCTACATCGAGACACCCAGCAACCCGATGATGGAGATCACTGACCTTTCGGCATGCGCAGAGCTAGCAAAAGAACACAACCTTCTGATGATCACAGACAATACCTTTTTATCTCCATATTTGCAGAACCCGATTGCGCTCGGTGCAGATATCGTCATTCACAGCGCGAGCAAGTTCCTGTGCGGACATAACGACACGATCGCCGGTTTTGTCTGCTCTGCAAGGGAAGAGCTCGCAGCAAAAATCCGCCTGATTGCAAAGACGACCGGCGGCTGTTTGTCCCCCTTCGACAGCTGGCTGGTAATGCGCGGTATCAAGACACTGGCGGTGCGCATGGAGCGGCAGCAGGAAAATGCGGGCAGCATCGCACGCTGGCTGACGGAGCAGAAGAAAGTCAGAAAAGTATATTATGCTGGACTGGAAACGCATCCTGGTTATGAGATCAATGCAAAGCAGGCGAGAGGTGCGGGTGCGATGATTTCCTTCGACGTCGACAGCGTGGAAAAGGCACAGCGCGTGCTGGAAAAGGTGCGCGTCGTCACCTTTGCGGAGAGCCTTGGGGGTACAGAATCTTTGATCACCTATCCGATGAAGCAGACCCATCCGGATGTTCCGAAGGAGTGGAGAGAAAAGCTTGGCATCACCGACACTCTGCTGCGCCTGTCCGTTGGACTGGAGCATGTGGACGAGCTGATTGCGGATCTGGAGCAGGCGTTTGTTTCCTGAGAAAAAATCCACGCTGTAGGGACTGCATTGCGGCGGAGCAGAAAAATGTCGTGTTTGCGACCCGTTGCAGGCATAAGAATCCTGCAGGGCAGGATTTTTGTTGAGAGGGAGATTAGAAATGACAACCTATAATTTTGATCGGGAAATTGACCGGAAAAAGACAAACAGCCTGAAATATGATTTCGCCGTGGAACGCGGACGTGACGTAGATGTGTTGCCATTGTGGGTGGCGGATATGGATTTTCAGGCGCCGAAGCCTGTGTTGGATGCACTGCAGAATGCGGTTTCCCATGGGATTTTCGGTTATAGCGAGGTAAAAGGAGAATATTTTGACGCACTGTATCGCTGGTTTGACAGTCGGTTTGACTGGCAGCCAAAGTCTGAATGGCTTGTAAAAACCCCCGGCGTGGTATTCGCCCTTGCGATGGCGGTACGCGCCCTGACAAAAAAGGGCGACAGTGTACTGATTCAGCCGCCGGTTTATTACCCGTTCTTTGAGGTGATTCGCGATAACAATAGAAAGATCGTAGAAAGCCCGCTCCTTTTAACAGACGGACATTATGAAATTGACTTCGACGATCTGGAAGAAAAGATCGTATCCCAGAATGTAAAGCTGTTTTTGCTGTGCAGTCCCCACAATCCTGTCGGCAGAGTCTGGACAAAAGAAGAGCTTCAAAAACTGGGAGAGCTTTGCGATCGCTACCATGTGTTCGTTGTGGCAGACGAGATTCACTGTGATTTCGCTTTTCCGGAGCATCCGCATACGATATTTGCAAAGGCATGTCCGCAGCTGGAAGAAAAGATGATTCTTTGCACTGCGCCGAGTAAGACCTTTAATCTGGCGGGGCTGCAGGTTTCCAATATCTGGGTTCCCGGAAAAGAGGTCCGGGACAGATTCAAAGCCGAGATCAACGCAGCGGGATATTCCCAGTTGAACGCCCTCGGTTTAATCGCGTGCCAGGCAGCGTACGAAAATGGCGGCGAGTGGCTTGAGCAGTGCCGGGCATATTTGCGGGAAAATTTGAAGGTCCTGCGCAGCTTCTTAAAAGAAAGACTGCCTAAGATCCGTCTGATCGAACCGGAAGGCACTTACTTTGCATGGTTGGACTGCTCGGGACTGGGACTGTCGGACACAGCGTTGGAAAATCTCATTGCACATCAGGCAAAGCTCTGGCTGGATGGCGGCTCTGTCTTTGACAAAAAGTCGGGACAGTTTGAACGCATCGTACTGGCGTGCACGAAAAAAACGCTTTTGCAGGCGCTTACACAGCTGGAAGCAGCCTGCCGGGGAAGAAATTCATAACGCAAAAACAACTGCCGGGAGGCGGTGCTTTTATTCAATGAAACCTCTGTGCTGACGCCGGAAAAACCATGGAATATTTTATTCATGACAATAGAATGCTCGCAGAGCGTGCATTCTATTGTTTAAAAAGGGTTGACAGATCCGAAAAGACAGAATATAATCACATTAACATATAAAGTAAGTAGGTTTAAGGAGGAAGAGCAAATGAGCAACGTTTATACATCCGCAGATCAGTTAATCGGCAGAACTCCCCTGCTGGAGCTGACACATATTGAAAAGGCAGAGGGCTTAAAGGCACACATCTATGGCAAGCTGGAATACTTTAATCCTGCAGGCTCTGTAAAGGACAGAATTGCAAAAGCGATGATCGATGATGCAGAGGTAAAGGGCGCATTAAAGGCAGGCTCTGTAATTATTGAACCTACCTCCGGCAACACCGGCATCGGTCTTGCGTCTGTTGCAGCAGCGAGAGGTTACCGTATCATTATCGTAATGCCGGAAACCATGAGCGTAGAGCGCAGACAGCTGATGAAGGCATACGGCGCAGAGCTTGTCCTGACAGAAGGTGCAAAGGGCATGAAGGGTGCAATCGCAAAGGCAGACGAGCTGGCAAAGGAAATTCCCAACAGCTTCATTCCCGGACAGTTTGTAAACCCTGCAAACCCGGAGGTACACAAAAAGACAACCGGTCCTGAGATCTGGGAAGATTTGGATGGTAAGGTTGATATCCTGGTAGCAGGCGTTGGTACGGGCGGAACCGTGACCGGTACAGGCCAGTACTTAAAGAGCAAAAAGGCTGATGTAAAGGTTGTTGCTGTAGAGCCTGCAGGCTCTCCGGTTTTGAGCAAAGGCACAGCCGGCGCACACAAGATCCAGGGAATCGGCGCAGGCTTCGTACCGGACGTTCTGGACACCAGGGTTTATGACGAAATTATCACCGTAGAGAATCAGGATGCGTTTGCAACCGGCAGAAAGATCGGTCATCAGGAAGGCGTGCTGGTAGGCATTTCCTCCGGTGCAGCAGTATGGGCAGCAATCGAGCTTGCAAAGCGTCCCGAAAATGAAGGAAAGAACATTGTTGTGATCCTGCCGGATACCGGTGATCGCTATCTGTCTACTCCTCTGTTTGCAGAAGAGTAAGATGCAGATGCCCTTCAAACCATTCGCAAAAATTTCTTGACAGAGCGAAACGGGTATGCTATCTTGTAAAAAACAAAAAGCGATGACGAAGAAAAGTAGTACAGACAGACGGCACAGAGAGCAGGCGGCGGTGGGAGTCCTGCGCGGATATCTGTAGGAAAGAACACTTCCGAGCTGCAAGCTGAACGCAGGATCTGTAAGTAGGCGAGCCGGAGTCCCACGTTACAGGGATAGCGTTTCATGGGAACGCGAAAAAGGGGCCGTACAAGGAAGTGCGGCAAGTTAGGTGGCACCGCGGATATAGCAGCAGCTATTCGTCCTATCTCCAATAGGACAAATGGCTGCTGTTTTTGCGTTCTTACAGTTCCCTTCGCAGCTTTCCGTGCGCAGCTTCTTATGCGAGCATGGAATCTGCACCCGGAAAGCGAAAGAAAAACTGCAACGCAGCAAAAGAAAAGGAGGAAAAGCTTATGTGTTCCATTCTCTGCTACGCGGGAAAAGATGTCACCAAAGAAACGATGGAAGGATATCTGTTAAAGACAAAGATGAGAGGACCGGATGCCCAGCAGGTCGTTGAGACCGAATTCGGGTATCTCGGCTTTGCAAGACTTGCGATCATGGGGTTGACCCCGGACGGCATGCAGCCGTTTCAACGGGACGGCAGCTGGGTGATCTGCAATGGTGAAATTTACGGCTTTCGCAAAATCAAAAAGGAGCTGGAAGAGCGCGGTTATCAGTTCCAGAGCGGTTCCGACTGTGAGGTTTTGCTTCCGCTATATGAAGAATATGGACTGGAAATGTTTTCCCATCTGGATGCGGAATATGCCTGCGTATTGTACGATCACAAAAGCGGCAAGCTGATCGCAGCCCGTGACCAGATCGGAATTCGTCCGTTGTTTTATGGTTATTCCAAGAGCGGAAAGATTGCATTTGCCAGTGAGGCAAAGAACCTGATCGGCTGGGTGGACGAGGTGCGTACATTTCCGCCCGGAAGCTATTATTACGATGGAAAATTTGTCAAATATGAGGATATCGCAGCTGTCCATGGTTATGTGCACGAAGATATTGATGTGATTACAAAAAACATCCATGATAAGCTGACGGAGGGGGTAAAGAAACGTCTGGATGCAGACGTTCCGCTGGGCTTTTTGTTATCCGGCGGTCTGGACTCAAGCCTTGTATGTGCAATTGCAGCAGATATTTTGAAAAAACCGATCAGGACCTTTGCAATCGGCATGGACACAGATGCGATTGATTTAAAATATGCAAAAGAAGTTGCTGATTTTATCGGCGCAGAGCATACCGAAGTCATCATGACAAAGGAAGAAGTGCTGGAAAGCCTGGAAACCGTTATCGAAGCGCTTGCAACCTATGACATCACGACGATCCGCGCGAGCATGGGCATGTACCTTGTCTGCAAGGCAATCCATGAAAAAACAGACTTAAAGGTGCTGCTGACCGGTGAAATTTCCGACGAACTGTTCGGCTATAAATATACGGACTTTGCACCGAGCGCGGCAGCCTTTCAGGAAGAGGCAGCAAAGAGAATCCGTGAGCTGTACTGCTATGATGTCCTGCGTGCCGACCGGTGTCTTGCGGCAAACAGCCTGGAAGCCCGTGTACCCTTCGGCGATCTCGACTTTGTCCGTTATGTGATGTCCGTTGACCCGGCGAAGAAGTTAAACACCTACGGAAAAGGAAAATATCTGCTGCGCAAGGCATTTGAAACAGATCATATTTTGCCGGAAAACATCCTGTGGAGAGAAAAAGCTGCATTCAGCGATGCAGTAGGACACAGCATGGTGGATGATTTAAAAGAATACGCAGAGAAGTATTACACCGACGAGGAATACGAAACGCTCCGTCAGAAATATGATTTTGCACAGCCCTTCACAAAAGAAAGCCTGCTGTATCGGGAAATCTTTGAAAAGTATTATCCCGGACAGGCAAGGATGGTGCCGGACTTCTGGATGCCCAACAAGAGCTGGGAGGGCTGTAATGTCAATGACCCCAGTGCCCGTGTGCTGGCAAACTACGGTGACAGCGGAAAATAAAAAAGAATGTGCCTTGGCACATTCTCGCGCCGAGGCGCGGTTGCCTCGGCAACCATCTACCCCTGCGCCGAGTGCGCATCCTCGCGGAGCGTTTTTATCGTATGGAAACGAAGTTTCCTATACGATAAAAATAACGGGTGGGGCTTATAAGCCCCACCCGTTTACGCATTCCATTCGCATTCGCCGGACGTGCGGAACATCAGCAGCGCCTCGCGGCAGGAAAATTCACCCAGCTCATAGTATCCGTGGGAAAGTCGGTTGATGCGTTCCAGAGAAACTGCGCGGTTGGCACATTTTGGCTGGTCATAAATAAACCGGATGCCCTTGGCGTAATATTCAGCGTCGAATTCGGGAGTCCCTTCTTCCTCATAATAAGGGTCGAAGAAAAACACCTCGTCCCTGGAAATGCCGGTTAAAAGCACATAGTGCGGAACTTCAAGAAAAAGACGCAGCACGACAGCTGCGCCGTGCAAAAGCGCCTGACTGATTTCACTGTTCGGGGACAGTGTAACATCGTTACCGAAAAGAAACTGCGTCTGGATCGGAAAAGAGCGGACAGCTGCCAGCTGATTTAACCAACTGCCGACAAAACGCATTGCGGCGGCGGAAGTGCCGTGACGGCATGGTTGTCCCTGTTCGTTATAAGTGTCCATTGTATAGAGCATAATACATTTGAGGATGTCAGGACTGATTTCTTCCCGATCAAACAGGTAGCGGATTCCGTTGGTAATAGAAACAGAACCGCAGTCATATTCTGAGGACTGATAATTTAAGTAATTTTTCATTGAAAAATCCTCCGGTAAAGCATATTATATAAGGTCAGTGGATTGTTCCGTACTGCGCACTCCCACAATCCTACCCACCTATGAGCAAGCTCCTGTGGGCTTAGACCTTTTGACCCTGGCATCCTTATAGGATAGAAAGAATCGTGCGCTCTGCTGTCGAATATAACGCGAACCCCGTATTTTGTCAAGAATATGGGAATAGAGTCTTGACAGATCGAAAAAAATAGAATACAATTCTCACTAACATACCGGATAGATAGGTATTGAGCGGCGGATGATTCGCCCAAAAGGAGGAGCAGTTATGAAAAAACGAAACAGGATCTTAAGCCTGCTTCTGGCAGGAGTGATGGCGCTGGGACTGACCGCGTGCGGCGCATCGAATGCAGGTGCTGCAGCAGATGAAACCGGAAGTGCAGCGGTGAGCACAGAGAGTGCATCCTCAGACACAGCAGCTTCGGGAGAGAAGATTATCAACGTCGGTGTGACCAATACCATCGGCAGTATCAATCCCCTTTTGTTAAACGGCGGCGAGATTAACAAATATGCGACCGGACTGATGTTTTTGCCGTTGATGGAGCTGGATGCTGACTTGAACTTCGAGGGCATGCTGGCAGATTCCATCACAACAGAAGATAACAAAAACTTTATCGTTCACATCGATGATGCTGCAACCTGGTCGGACGGAACGCCTGTTACAGCAGATGATGTGGTTTATACCGCGCTTCGCCTGGCGAGCCCGGTCATCGGCAATACTGCAATGATGTATTATGTATTTGAAGGTGTTGGCGACGACGGCTTTGTGGAGGAAGGTGCAGAGAGTATCGACGGCATTCAGAAGGTAGACGATAAAACGGTACAGTTTACGACTAAAGAAGAAATGCCGATTACTACCTTTGAAAACAGCTATGCGAGATATCTGCTGACCCTGCCCAAGCATGTGATCGAGCAGTATTCCGAGGAAGAGCTTTCCACAGCGGATTGGTTCAACCATCCCGATGTTGTCAGCGGACCGTTCATCGTAACGGATTTCGATGTGGATCATTATATTTCCTATGAAGCGAACAAGGATTATTGGAAGGGCGCGCCCAAGATCGACAAGCTCAACATCAAAATCGTAGACGGAAGTCAGCTGTATGCAGGTCTGCAATCCGGCGAAATCGATATCACCCAGCAGACGATGAGTGATATCCCGCAGGAGGACTATGAGAGCGTAGAAGCCCTGGACAACGTAGACGTTGTATACGGTTCCCCGGTTACCAACCAGTCCGTATTTATCCAGACAAAGAACGTTCCGGATGTAAAAGTTCGTCAGGCGATGCTGTATGCGATCGACCGTCAGCAGATTCTGGAGGAACTGTTAAACGGACATGGCGAAATTGTAGATGGATTCCTGTCCAGTGCAAGCCCGTTCTATGATGATTCCCTTACACCGGTTTCCTATGATCCGGAAAAGGCAAAAGCACTTCTGGAAGAAGCTGGATGGGACGGCTCCCAGACAATCCGTTTCTATGTAAATTCCGGCGATTCGACCTTTGTAAACGCAGCCTCCATCATCGCTGCAGAGTGGGCTGCAGTCGGCATCAAGGCGGAAATCCAGACCGTTGACTTCGCAACGCTGATGAGCGTTGCAGGCACAGAGGACTATGATGTACTGGCAGTACAGTACACCTATGCGCCGGTGGATCCCTATCCGGATGTAGCATGGCTGCTTGGCGGTGAAGGAAGCTGGACCGGCTACAGCGACGATACGTTAAACGACGCATTGACCAAATCCCAGCTGACAAGTGATCCAGAGGAAACAAAAGAGCTGTTCTCCGTTGTGGATAAAAAGGTACAGGAAGATGTTCCGATGTTCTCCGCCTATGTTATCAGCGCACAGGGGGCAGTCAGCAAGCGGATTACAGGCGCAGCTCCCAGCGTATACGGCTTTTTCAACGATGTCCAGAACTGGGACGTAGTGGAATAAAGAAGAATCCTGTTTCACAGAATTCTGTTCTGCCGCAGTGGGATCTTTGCGGAGCATTTTTATCAGAGAAAAAAGAAGTTTTCTTCCGATAAAAAGTTTGTATTTCATATATTTTATGCTATGATAATAACTGCCGCACATCTCTTTTTTGGGAGGTGTGCGGCAGAATCTGATATATGAGTAAAGTGAGGAAAAGCAAATGCCGCATTTACTGGAAGTAGAGGGGCTGACAACCGTTTTTGACAGTGACTACGGACGCACTGTCAGCGTGGACCATGTAAATTTTCATGTAGATAAGGGAGAAGTTGTCTGTATCGTCGGCGAATCCGGCTGTGGCAAGAGCGTGACCTCACTTTCTATTATGGGGCTGCTTGGAAGAGGCGGAACCGTGACGGAGGGAAGCGTCGTATTCGAGGACAAGAACCTTCTGACGATGACGGAAAAAGAGCTGGATAAAATCCGGGGCGACCGTCTGACGATGATTTTCCAGGACCCGCTGACCTCTCTCGATCCGGTCTTTACAGTCGGCAACCAGCTGATGGAGAGCATCCGAAAGCATATGAGACTGTCAAAAGAAGAGGCGCGAAAGCGGGCAGAGCAGATTTTAGGAAAAGTTGGTATGCCCGATCCTCACGGTGTCATGAAAAAATATCCCCATACCCTTTCCGGCGGCATGCGCCAGCGTGTGATGATCGCGATGGCTCTGTGCTGCAATCCGGGCCTGCTGATCGCAGATGAACCGACGACGGCACTGGATGTGACGATTCAGGCACAGATTATGGCGCTGTTGCGCAATCTGCAAAAAGAGAGCGGGATGTCGATGATCCTGATCACCCATGACATCGGGCTGGTAGCGAGCATGGCGGACCGCGTGATCGTTATGTACGCCGGACAGATGATCGAGGAAGCACCGGTAAAGGAGCTGTTTGCTGCACCGGCACATCCGTATACAAAGGCACTTTTGCAGACGGTTCCCGGAATTTATGACGAAAAGGACAGGGAGCTTGTCGCGATTCCCGGCATGGTTCCGGAGAATTATGATTCGATCCCCGGCTGTCGGTTTGCAGACCGCTGCGCCTTCCGGATAAAAGGCTGCGATCAGCCTCAGAGCTACAGACAGATCGGGGAAGGACATTTTGTCAGATGTATGCTCGCCAAAGAAGGAGAAACGTGAAGATGAGCATAAATATGGAAGAAAAAAACACGGAGAAGGAGCCGCTGATCCGGGTAGAAAATCTGAAAAAATATTATCCCATCCGGGGCGGCGTTATTACCCATACGACAGGCTATGTGCATTCGGTGGACGGCGTTTCCTTTTCGATTGCAGAGGGAGAAACCCTCGGTCTGGTGGGCGAATCCGGATGCGGCAAATCGACGGTGGGCAGACAGCTGGTCGGCCTGGAAAAGCCGACGGGCGGCAGGCTGTTTTATCAGGGAAAGGATATGGAGAAGCTTTCCGGAAAAGAGAAAAAGAGCGTGCGCACGCAGCTGCAGATGGTGTTCCAGGACCCATATTCTTCCCTGAATCCGAGAAAGCATATTTATGAAATTTTATCCCAGCCGATGCTCTACCATGGGATTTCCAATAAAGAAACTGTCCACAGGGATGTTGATCGACTGCTGGATATGGTAGGACTTCCCAAACACGTCCTCGGACGCTACCCGCATGAGTTCTCCGGCGGACAGCGGCAGAGAATTGGGATAGCGCGGGCACTGTCTTTAAATCCCAGGTTTTTGGTCTGCGATGAGCCGGTCAGTGCGCTGGACGTTTCGATTCAGGCACAGATTCTGAATTTGCTGCGCAGCCTGCAAAAGGATCTCGGGCTGACGTGCATGTTCGTTGGACATGGACTCGGCGCGGTCAATTATGTCAGCGACCGGATCGCAGTCATGTACCTTGGTAAAATTGTGGAGATCGGGCCGGCGCAGGAGGTGTTCCATCATCCGGTACACCCTTACACCCGCGCCCTGATCGATGCAGTGCCGATTGCAGATCCCAAAAAGCGGGAACAAAAACCGCTTCTGACCGGAGAAATCGGCTCCAGCACGAACCCGCCCTCTGGCTGTCGCTTCCATCCGAGATGTCCGTATGCGACGGAAAGCTGCAGACAGGAAGTGCCGGAGCTTTGCAGTGTTTTCCCAGGCAGCAGTCATCTTGCGGCGTGCCCATATGCAGTTGCGCAGCTGACTGGCGGCGCACCCGCATACGATGCGAAGATGCAGCAGGTTGTCGTAGAGCAGAAATGGAGATAAAAGTGACATGGGAAAATATATGATCAAGCGCATCCTGATCGCCATCCCGGTTCTGATCGGGATCACGATCATCGACTATGCGATTATGTGTCTTGCGGGCAGCCCACTGCAGATGCTGCAGGGACCCCGAATTTCCCAGGCTGCGGTTGCGGCAAAGGAAATCGCCCTCGGTCTGGATAAACCGTTTTATGTGCAGTATTTTGTCTGGTTAAAACAGCTTTTACATGGAAATATGGGCTATTCGATCAAGTCCTATCAGGCAGTCAGCGAGATGATCGCAAGCCATTTGGGACCGACGCTTTTGCTGATGGGCGTATCGCTTCTGGTCAGCTTGCTGATGGCGGTGCCCGCCGGAATTTACAGTGCGATCAAGCAGTATTCCGCAGGAGATTATACGGTTGTTACACTTTCCTTCCTGGGAAGCAGCGTGCCCGGATTTTTCCTTTCTTTGCTGTTGATCTATCTGTTTACGGTAAAACTTGGCTGGCTTCCGTCCAGCGGAATGGCGACGCTCGGAACTGCAGGCGGCGCGGGTGATGTGGCAAAGCATATGGTGATGCCGGTGTTAGTCCTGGCTACCTCCATGGCGGGTACAAATATCCGTTATATTCGAAGCGCGATGCTGGAAATTTTGCAGCAGGATTACCTGCGCACGGCAAAGGCAAAGGGAATCGGAAGATTTCTTGTCATCAATAAGCATGCGCTGCGCAACGCACTGATCCCGATTATTACGGTAATCGGAATGGAGATTCCGGTGCTGTTCGGCGGTCAGGTTATCATTGAGCAGGTCTTTTCCTGGCCGGGACTCGGACTGATGACGATGAGCGCAATCACGAACCGGGATTATCCGGTTATTATGGGTGTCTGCCTGCTGTCTGCAATCGTTGTGCTGGCGGCAAACCTGATTACGGATATTTTATATGCGCTGGCAGACCCGACAATCCAGCTGAAATAGGAGCGGCGAAGATGGAGAAAAAAGATCGTATCAAAAAAGATATTTCAAGAGAAAGCTATTTGCAGACCGTCATCCGTCGTTTTAAACAGCATCATCTGGCAACGGTCAGCCTTGTGATTTTAGCGGTTTTGGTGGTGGCAGCGCTTTTGGCCCCGATCATCGCACCGTACAATCCGGATGAAATCGTCGGAGGCTTTTCCAAAGCGCCCACAGCAGAGCATTGGCTGGGAACGGATCAGATCGGTCGTGACGTCTTGAGCCGGCTTTTGTATGCAACGCGGATTTCCCTGTTGGTCGGTGTGCTGGCGACGGCGATCTCTACTGTGATCGGTGTGATTCTGGGACTGATCGCCGGGTATTTTGGCGGCGCTGCGGATATGATTATCATGCGCTTTACGGATATGGTCATGTCGTTTCCCTACATTTTACTGGTGCTGGTTGCGGCGTCGATTTTTAAGCCGGGGCTCTGGAGCATCATCCTGATTCTGGGCTTTGTAGACTGGCCGGGAATTGCCCGTCTGGTTCGCGGCAATGTGCTGAGCCTGCGGGAGAGTAATTTTATTAAAAGTGATCTCGTGGCAGGAATGCCGCTTCCGTATATTCTGTTTTCCGAGATTTTACCAAATACCGCTGCGCCGATTCTGGTGTATGCAACGTCGGTTCTGGCGTTGTCGATGTTGGATGAGGCGGCGCTTTCGTTCCTCGGAATGGGTGTGCAGCCGCCGACCGCGAGCCTTGGAAACATGTTAAACGGCGCGCAGTCGCTGACTGTACTGACGAAACAGCCGTGGCTCTGGATTCCGTCCGGGCTGATGATCGTGGTGCTGGTCATTGCGATTAACTTTATCGGTGACGCGCTGCGGGATGCGCTGGATCCCAATAGCGGAAAATAAGACTGGAACACGCAAAAGCAGAAAGGACTGCAGCAGGAACACTGCAGGAGGACATCGGAGGGATTTGCGATGATACAGGAAATGGATTTAATGGAAATTTTTTACTGGTTTCACAGACATCCGGAGCTGTCTTATGAGGAATACGATACAACTGCGCAGATTAAAAAGCTGTTGAAAGCAGCGGATGTAAAGATCCTGCCGATTCCGATGGAAACCGGTCTGATTGCGGAGGTAAAAGGAGAAAAGGATGGTCCGGTGCAGGCGCTTCGCTGCGATATTGACGCGCTGCCGATTACTGAGCTGACGGATTTACCTTATGCGTCGGAATGTCCGGGAAAGATGCACGCCTGCGGGCACGATTTTCACATCACGGCGGGAATCGGGACTGCGATCTGGCTGCAGGAACATAAGGACGAGCTCTGTGGGACAGTGCGGTTTTTCTTCCAGCCAGGAGAAGAGTCCTCCCTGGGCGCACGGAAAGTGCTGGAAACGACGGCACTCGATTCGGTTACGCGCGTCTGGGGCTTTCATTCTGATCCGACCAATTTGGTCAATGCCATCGGCATCCGGGAGGGCGCAGTTGCGGCGGCAGTAGATCGGTTTGTGATTACGATAACGGGCGTCGGCTGCCACGGCGCACACCCGGATGATGGCGTTGATCCAATTCCGGCGGCTGCAGCCATGGTTCAGGCATTTCAGACGATCGTAACCCGCAATATCAATCCGTTCCATCCTACACTCATCAGCGTTACGCGACTGGAAGCGGGCAATACCTGGAATGTGATTCCGCAGACAGCACAGCTGGAGGGAACTGTCCGGACCATGGATCGGCAGGATCGCTGCCTGTTTGAAAAACGCTTAAAAGCAATTGCAGAGCAGACCGCATCTGCCTATGGAGCGTCCGCAGAGGTAGAGTGGATTCCCGGTCCTCCGGCTGTTTGCAACGATGCAGAAATGGCGGCTTTTGCAAAGGAAACGGCAGAAGCGGAGGGCTTTCAGACTGTTCCGGAAGAACAGTCGCTCGGCGGAGATGATTTTTCTTTCTACATGGAGAAAGTGCCAGGCTGCTATATTAAAATCGGCATCGGAAAGGGGGCGACAATCCATCAGCCGACCTTTCAGGTGGACCCGGCGGCATTGATGCCTGCGGTACGGTATTTGAGTCGTCTGCTGCTGCGCTGGGGAGAGGAAAAGGGCTGAGCGACGCAGCCGAGGAATATGCATAGTAATACGCAGCTTTTGCGTAAGAACACAATATAAGAAAAGGGGTAAAAAACATGAGCACATTTCGATTTGCCATTATGGGAGCAGGTAACATCGCACATCAGTTTTGCGATGCAGTGACGCTGGTGGAGGACTGTGAGGTGAGCGCGATCGCCAGTAAGGATCTGGGACGCGCACAAAAATTTGCGGAGGAATGCAGCGTAGCCCATGCGTATGACAACTATGAGCAGATGCTGATAGAGGAAAAGCCGGACTGTGTTTATATTGCGGTGACGCCAAACGACCATTTCCGTCTGACGATGCTTTGTCTGGAGCATCGCGTTCCGGTGTTGTGCGAAAAAGCGATGTTTACAAACAGTGCAGAGGCAAAAGCGGTTTTTGAAAAAGCAGAAAAAGACCAAACCTTTGTAATGGAAGCGATGTGGAGCCGGTTTTTGCCCGCGGTCAACCAGGCAAAAAAATGGGCGGCAGAAGGAAAAATCGGCAGACTGGAAGCCTTGCAGGGAAGAATCGGTTTTCTCGCGCCGGAGGGAGCAGACAATCGGTATCACAGCCCTCTGCTGTGCGGCGGAGCTGCGACGGATATCACGGTTTATGCCTATGAAATCGCGACCTGGCTGGTCAATGAGCCTGTCCGCAAAACTTATGCGGCTGCAAACCTTGATCAGACCGGTGTGGACTTAACCGATCAGGTTACGGTGAAGTTCGAACATGTGCTGGCAGATCTTGTGACGAGCTTTGCAGCGCCCATGGGCAACAACATGGTGATTTACGGTCGGGAAGGGCGCATTGAGCTGCCCGATCCCCATTATGCGTCCAAATGCTTCTTATACGGGGCGGATGGAATGCTGAAGGAAGAATTCACAGATACGACGACGCAGAAGGGCTTTACCTACGAGATCGAAGAGACGATCCGCTGCGTGCGCGCAAAGAAGACGGAAAGTCCGGTTGTTCCGCATGCGACGACAATCGCCTGTGCGGAGCTGTTTGATCAGATTCAGGCGGCAAAGAAAGAGTGAACTATCGGAAACAACGTGCAGAAAAAGGCGGTACAGATTTTGAGCTCTGTACCGCTTTTGTGTTGGTGTACCCGGTCCGCATTCCTGCAGGGCAGGGTTCTGTGTGTGAAGTTTAGAAATAATCCGAAAAATACGGTTTTTTGACCGGAATCAGCCGCTCCAGCCAGGTCAGCATATAGTATTCCATCGAGATTTTTTCATGGTCGTAAAGATAAGTCGGGCGCTTGTAGCCCATCATCAAAGCAGTGAGCGTGTTAATGTCGAGTTCTACGACGTTAATGGACTGATTGTCCTCGACACGCTCACAGGTTGTTTCCCCCTCGTGCCAGGAAACGAGAAAATCTCCCTGATTCCAGGAAGCAAGGCCGTCAGTAACCCGGAAATGGATTTTGAAATCCTCCGGCTGGATCTGCCAGGGATACTCCTGCAAAAAGCTTTCAACATCCACGATTCGCGCCATAATATAGGGAGCTATCGTTTCTTCAATCTCACTGTCTTCGAACAGATATGCCATGGGTTCGCCGGAATAATTATCCCCTCGTACCTGTGTGATCATAGAAAAATGCGCGCTGATGTAGTTCCATAGACCGTGTCTGGCCTCGCTGGTTAAATAAACCATTTCCTTAATATGAAAAATTTCATTTGCAATGTAATAAACCAGATAACCAAGGGGCTTGTGCTCTTCATTATAATAAAGGGCTACGATCATATCATCATTTTCCCAGCGCCAGTATTCATCCCAGGCCAGCTTGTCGCGAATGAGTGCACCGTGGTGCTGCATGGCGAAATAGGAATACACGTTATGAAAATCCTCGGAATCCAGGCTGACACGTTCGACCATGCCCCGGACGGGGAAGGCCTTTGGAAGCTGCGTATCCTTGACAGTGAAGGTGAGTTTGTCGGACACGATCTCCCAGCCCATTTTCCGATAAAATGGAATGGAATATGGATATAGAAAGGAAATGGGAAGCTTCTTTTTGTGCATATAGTCGATGACATAGCGCATCAGGGAATGAATCAGTCCGCGTCCGGTGTATTCCGGATAAGTAGTGACTCCGGTGATGCCGCCCATCGCCATAATGTTGTCCTGAATGTTGATCTGCATGGAATAAACAACGATCATGGATGCCAGCTTTTCTTTATAAAACCAACCGAGTACATAAGCGTCCTCGAGAATCGGACGTTTGGCATATTTGATTTCCTCCTGCTCCCAGCCGGTCTGGAAGAGCTCGTAGGAGGTTACCTGAAAAGCATACTGTAAAAGTGCGTTGAACTGTTCCAGATCGTTGTGATCGAGCTCACGCATGCGGAAATCACCGTTGACTTCAAGGTAAGTGTGCGTGTCCTTGTCTGACATAGAAGATGCCTCTTTTCTGAATGATGCGGTCTTTAGATTTCAAAGACATCATACAACCAAATGAAAGGCTCGTAAAGAGGAAAACTTTTCGCATGACAGCTTTTGGAATTTAGAGTATACTGTGATATCAGAGAGTCGTATGGATGAAACGACTGCAGAAAGGGACAGGAGGCAAATTGATGAATCAGATTCCCCAGGCAGGAGAAATTTATCAGCATTTTAAAGGAAAGCTTTATCGGATTGTGGCACTGGCAACCCACACGGAGACCGGTGAGCAGCTTGTGATCTATCAGGCACTTTATGGAGAGTTCCAGGTTTTTGCAAGACCGCTTTCCATGTTTCTGGGAAAGGTGGATGCAAAAAAATATCCTGATGCAGCGGGAAAAGACCGTTTTATGCGGATCCCGATGGCAGAAGCAGCGGCAGTGCCCCAGCCCGTTCCAGCGCCGTCAGAAAACCCTGTTGAGCCCCGGCCCGCTGCAATGCCGTCAGAGAGCACTGTTGAGTCCCGGGCCGTTGCAGCATCCTCTGAGAACTCTGTTGAGCCCCAGCCCGATCCCGGTCTGCTCGCTTTTTTAGATGCGGACAGCTACGAAGAAAAGCTGGAAGTATTTGCATCGCTGGAGGGCAAAGTCGATCTTCATATGTTGAATGCCATTGCTGCTTCCCTGGATCTGGAGCTTTCGGAGGGCAGCTTGGAGGAGCAGTACGACACGCTGAAAAGCTGCCTGATGACACTGGAGCGTTATGAGTGCAATCGCCTGCGGTGAGCAAAAAAGAAAAAAACGGAGAACTGGATTGAAGCAACAAACCCCAAGAAATATTGAAGTACAGAGAAAACAGGAACTGTTAAACCGGATTGCACCGGGACTATTAACATGGTATGATAAAAGCAGACGGAGCTTACCCTGGCGGGAAGAACCGACGCCGTATCGGGTCTGGGTATCGGAGATCATGCTGCAGCAGACGCGGGTCGAGGCGGTAAAACCGTATTTTGCGCGCTTTATGGAACGACTGCCGGATATCGAAGCGCTCGCCGAAGTGGATGACGATGAATTATTAAAACTTTGGGAAGGGCTCGGCTATTACAGCAGGGCACGGAATTTAAAGGCTGCGGCACAGCAGATTGTGACAGAATACGGCGGAGAGATGCCGTCGGATTACAGGGAGCTTTTAAAGCTAAAAGGAATTGGAAGCTACACAGCTGGCGCGGTTTCTTCGATTGCCTTTAAACAGCCCAATCCCGCAGTGGACGGAAACGTACTGCGTGTCATTTCCCGGCTTTTGGAGGATGACAGCGATATTTCCGATCAGTCGGTAAAAAAAAGAGTAGAGGATGATCTGCGTCCTGTCATGCCAAAGGATCGCCCCGGTGACTTTAATCAGGCGTTGATGGAGCTTGGCGCAACCGTCTGTCTGCCAAACGGTGCACCGAAGTGCAGCAACTGTCCGTGGCAGGAATTCTGTCTTGTAGGATTGCATGGCACCTGGCAGCAGTATCCGCAAAAGGCAGCCAAAAAGGCAAGGGCGATCGAAGATAAGACGATTCTCGTGATTCGGACGAGTAGACAGGTCGTTTTGCGTAAGCGTCCGAAAAAGGGACTGCTGGCGGGACTGTATGAATTTCCGGCGATGGACAAAAAGGCATCGTTGGAAGAGGTCAGGGAATGGCTGAAAAAACAGGGTGTGGAAGCTGTCCGGATAGAGACGCTTCCGGAATCAAAGCATATTTTCACCCATAAGGAGTGGCACATGACCGGCTATCAGGTTCTGGTGGATGAACTGGAGCCCATGGGTCAGGATGAATCCCTCCTTTTTGTTGAGACACAGGAAATCGAAGGAAATTACCCGATTCCGTCCGCATTTGCAGCCTACAGCGCCTATCTGAAAATTCAGACAGGTATCCAGAAGATGAAAGGAACAACACTATGAAACTGCTTTCTATTGCAATTCCCTGCTATAATTCGCAGGATTATATGGCACATTGCATCGAATCTCTGCTTCCGGGGGGAGAGGATGTTGAAATTTTGATTGTCAACGACGGTTCGAAGGATGACACCGCCAAAATCGCAGACGAATATGCGGCAAAATATCCTACGATCGTAAAGGCGATCCATAAGGAAAACGGCGGACACGGCTCTGCGGTCAACACCGGAATTGAAAATGCGACCGGAATTTATTTTAAAGTGGTAGACAGTGACGACTGGGTAAAAGAAGATGCCTATCTCGCCATTCTGGAAAAGCTGAGGGAGCTGACCGGCGGTGTGGATACACTTGATCTTCTGATCAGCAACTTTGTTTACGAAAAAGAGGGTGAACGCCGCAAAAAGGTGATGCGTTATAAACATGTCCTGCCGGAATACCGTATGTTTGGCTGGGAAGATGTCGGACGTTTCCATGTCGGTCAGTATATCCTGATGCATTCCGTTATTTATCGGACGAAGCTTTTGCGGGAATGCGGTTTAAAGCTTCCGGAGCATACATTTTATGTGGACAATATTTATGTCTTTGAGCCTCTGCCGTATGTCCGCAACATGTACTATCTGGATGTGAATTTCTACCGCTATTTTATCGGCAGGTCAGATCAGTCCGTCAACGAAAAGGTCATGACCGGACGAATCGATCAGCAGATCAAGGTCAACCAGATCATGACAGACTACTTTGTGGAAAAGAAGAGCGAGATCATGGGCAATAAGCCCCTTGCAAAGTATATGCTAAACTATCTGGACATCATTACGACGATCTCCTCCATCCTGCTGATCCGCATCAACACACCGGAATCTCTCGAGAAAAAGCGTGAGCTGTTAAACTACATCAGACAAAAGGACAAGAAGGTTTACAGAAAGCTGCGTTACGGTCTTTTAGGAAACTGTATGAATCTGCCTGGAAAAACCGGAAGATGGATTTCTGTGGAAGGCTACAAAATCTGCCAGAAGTTTTTTGGCTTCAACTAATCGAAAAAAATCTTGTTGTCCTTTGCAAATTGTGCTAGAATATACAATGGGTTTTTAGGGAATACGTTTACAGAAAGGATAATATGGGTGGATTTATGAAAAGACAAGACATTCATAAGGTACTGATTATTGGCTCAGGACCGATCATTATCGGACAGGCATGTGAGTTCGATTACTCCGGCACACAGGCTTGTAAGGCACTGAAAAAGCTGGGCTACGAAATCGTACTGGTAAACTCGAATCCGGCAACGATCATGACAGATCCGGACACAGCGGATATCACATATATTGAACCGCTGAATGTGGAACGTCTCGAGCAGATTATTGAAAAGGAACGCCCGGATGCACTGCTTCCGAACCTGGGCGGACAGTCCGGACTGAATCTTTGCTCCGAGCTGCAGGCAGCAGGCGTGCTGGACAAATACAATGTAAAGGTAATCGGCGTTCAGGTAGATGCAATTGAGCGCGGCGAAGATCGTATTGAGTTTAAGAATACCATGAATGCGCTTGGTGTTGAGATGGCAAGAAGCGACGTCGCCTACTCCGTAGACGAGGCACTTGCGATTGCGGACAAGCTGGGATATCCGGTTGTTCTGCGTCCTGCATACACCATGGGCGGCGCCGGCGGCGGTCTTGTTTATAATAAAGAAGAATTAAAGACAGTCTGCGCAAGAGGTCTGCAGGCGAGCCTCGTGGGTCAGGTTCTGGTAGAAGAGTCCATTCTTGGATGGGAAGAGCTGGAGCTGGAAGTTGTCCGCGATGCAAAAGGAAATATGATTACCGTATGCTTTATTGAAAACATCGATCCCGTTGGCGTGCATACCGGTGATTCCTTCTGTTCCGCTCCAATGCTGACGATTTCCGAGGAGGTACAGAAGAAGCTGCAGGATCAGGCATATCGTATCGTAGACGCAATTGAGGTAATCGGCGGTACGAATGTACAGTTTGCACATGATCCGATTTCCGGTCGTGTTGTTGTTATTGAAATCAACCCCAGAACTTCCAGATCTTCTGCACTTGCAAGTAAGGCAACCGGTTTCCCGATCGCTCTTGTTTCTGCAATGCTGGCAAGCGGTCTGACTCTGGATGAAATTCCTTGCGGTAAATATGGCACACTGGATAAATACGTTCCGGACGGCGATTATATCGTTCTGAAATTCGCGCGCTGGGCATTTGAAAAGTTCAAGGGCGTAGAGGATAAGCTCGGAACTCAGATGAGAGCAGTCGGCGAAGTCATGAGCATCGGCAAGACTTATAAGGAAGCATTCCAGAAAGCAATCCGTTCTCTGGAAAAGAGCCGTTATGGTCTTGGTCATGTAAAGGATTTTGATCAGAAGTCCAAAAAGGAGCTTCTGACCATGCTTGCAACTCCCAGCAGCGAGCGCTATTTCATCATGTATGAAGCGCTGCGTAAGGGTGCATCTGTAGAAGAAATCAACAAACTGACCAAAGTTAAGGATTACTTTATCGAGCAGATGAAGGAGCTGGTTGAGGAAGAAGAGAAGCTCGTTGCTGCTTATCACGGACAGGTTCCTGCAGATGCTGATTTGAAACAGGCGAAACTGGATGGCTTCTCTGATAAATATTTAAGCCAGATCCTGGGTGTATCCGAGGAAGCAATTCGGACACGCAGAACAGAGCTTGGCGTTGTGGAAGGCTGGGAAGGTGTTCATGTAAGTGGTACTGAGGATTCCGCATACTATTACTCTAGCTATCATATCAAGGACGAAAGCCCGGTAGACAACAGCAAACAGAAGGTAATGATCCTCGGCGGCGGTCCTAACAGAATCGGTCAGGGTATCGAATTCGATTACTGCTGCGTACATGCTGCAAAAGCACTGCGTAAGCTCGGATTCTCCACGATCATTGTAAACTGTAACCCTGAGACGGTATCCACAGACTACGACACTTCCGACAAGCTGTATTTCGAGCCTCTGACTCTGGAAGATGTCCTTGCAATTTATGAAAAAGAACAGCCGGTTGGCGTTATCGCACAGTTCGGTGGACAGACTCCGCTGAATCTGGCAGCAGACCTGAAGAAATACGGTGTCAATATTCTCGGAACCACTCCGGAAGCCATCGACCTTGCAGAAGACCGTGACCAGTTCCGTGAAATGATGGAGAAGCTGGAGATTCCGATGCCGGAAGCAGGCATGGCTGTCAATGTGGAAGAAGCATTGGAAACTGCTCACAGAATCGGCTATCCGGTTATGGTACGTCCTTCCTACGTCCTTGGTGGACGCGGCATGGAGGTCGTTTATGACGATGAAGCGCTGACCTTCTACATGCAGCAGGCAGTGGGTGTAACACCGGACAGACCGATCCTGATTGACCGATTCCTGCATCATGCAACCGAGTGTGAAGCGGACGCAATCAGCGATGGCGAGCATGTATTCGTTCCTTCTGTTATGGAGCATATCGAGCTGGCTGGTATTCACTCCGGTGACTCTGCTTGTATCATTCCCCCGAGAGGACTGACAGAAGAGCAGATCGAAACTCTGAAAGACTACACCAGAAAGATCGCAAAGGAGCTGCATGTTGTTGGCCTGATGAATATGCAGTATGCGATTGAGGACGGCAAGGTATTTGTCATCGAGGCAAATCCCCGTGCATCCAGAACCGTTCCGCTTGTATCCAAGGTCTGCGGCATCAACATGGTTCAGATTGCAACGGATATCGTTACCCTGCCTTATACCGGACGCAAGAGCCCGGTACCGGAGTTGAAAGAAAAGAAATTCGCTCACTACGGTGTAAAAGAAGCGGTATTCCCCTTCAATATGTTCCCGGAGGTTGACCCGGTACTCGGACCTGAAATGCGTTCCACCGGTGAGGTTCTTGGACTGTCTACAGACTTTGGTGATGCATTCTTCAAGGCAGAAGAAGCGACAAAGACCAAGCTGCCCACTTCCGGCTGCGTGCTGATTTCTGTTAATGACAGAGATAAGGCAGAGGTAGTTGACGTTGCAAGAGGCTTCTATCAGCTTGGCTTTGAAATTATGGCAACCGGCAGAACCTGTGACCTGATCGAACAGGCCGGTATTCCTGCCCTGAAGGTATGCAAGCTCAACGAGGGACGTCCGAACATCCTGGATAAGATCACGAATGACCAGATCCAGCTGATTGTCAATACTCCCCGCGGCAAGAAGGGTACAACCGACGACAGCTACATTCGTAAGGCTGCCATTAAGAACCGTATTCCGTATATTACAACCATGGCTGCTGCAAAGGCAACTGTAGAAGGCATCCGTTCCGCAAAACGTGACGGCAAGCTTCCGGTGCAGTCTCTGCAGGAGTTCCATGCAAGCATTATCGATAAATAAAATATCAGATAGCGATAATAAAAACAGCTGCCGTGTTTGTACGGCGGCTGTTTTTGCTACGGTGCGCCCGGCAGCATACAACGCGAATGGAAAATGAGGCTTCTTATATAAAAAAGAATGTGCCTTGGCACATTCTCGCGCCAAGGCGCGGTTGCTTTAGCAACCATCTACCCTTGCGCCGAGTGCGCATCCTCGCGGAGCGTTTATTATCGTATGAAAACGAAGTTTTCTATACGATAATAAAAAAAGGACATGCAGCTCATCCGGAGATGAAAAGCATGTCCTTCTTTTTATTCAAAGAAATTTATTTCAAAGAAATTTATTTCTAAGAAATTTATTTCTTTGCGCCCTGTTTTGCAACTGCGTTCATCTTAGCTTCGATAGCAGCCTGGTCGCCAAGGTAATGATGACCGGTTACGTTGAAGTTATCGTCAAACTCGTAAACAAGCGGAACGCCGGTAGGGATGTTCAGCTCTGTGATTTCATTCTCAGAGATGTTGTCCAGATATTTAACCAGAGCACGCAGAGAGTTGCCGTGAGCTGCGATCAGAACCTGCTTGCCAGCCAGCATGTCCTTCTTGATGTTCTCTTCATAGAAAGGAATTACTCTTGCGATGGTGTCCTTTAAGCTCTCTGTCAGAGGCAGCTCCTTCGGATCTACGTTCTTGTAAGGAGCCTGCAGAGCAGGATTACGCTCGTCGGTAGGCTCAAGAGCGGGGGGCTGAACGTCGAAAGAACGACGCCATACCTTAACCTGAGCTTCGCCGTATTTTTCAGCAGTTTCGGATTTGTTGAGACCCTGCAGAGCACCGTAATGACGCTCGTTTAATTTCCAGGTTTTGATAACAGGAATCCATTCTTCATTTAACTCCTGCAGAACATGGTTAGCGGTGTGGATTGCACGCTGCAGATAAGAAGTATAGCAAACATCAAAGGAGAAGCCTGCTTCCTTTAACAGAACGCCGCCCTGTGCAGCCTCCTTGTGTCCGGTTTCGGACAGATCTACGTCAGTCCAGCCGGTGAACAGGTTTTTCTGATTCCATACGCTTTCGCCATGGCGGATCATAACTAACTGATAACCCATAGTGATTGTTCCTCCTGATTGTGATTTAAGGCATTTAAGCCTGCTTGATTCCAAACAAGCATACACGATTTGAACGGAAAAATCAAGACTTTAGCTTGCCTTTTTAGACAGGATATGGTAATATCCTAACAGTTTGGTCATAGGGTTTGTCTGATACAGGGCTATAGATTTTGCAGTTTCTGAGATTAAAACTGCAGGGTTTATAGCTCTTTTTTATCGTATAGGAAACTTCGTTTCCATACGATAAAAATGCTCCGCGAGGATGCGCACTCGGCGCAAGGGTAGATGGTTGCCGAGGCAACCGCGCCTCGGCGCGAGAATGTGCCAAGGCATATTTTTTTTTATTTATGACAATAGAATGCTCGCAGAGCGTGCATTCTATTGTTGCCGTAGAGGAAAGGAAGGAGTCAAAATGGATCAGAATTTTATGAAAGAAAAGAAGGTGCTGCCGCTGGTATTGTCAATGTCTTTGCCGATGATGCTGTCGATGCTGATAAATTCGCTTTATAACATTATTGACAGTATGTTTGTGGCACGGGTCGGAGAGAAGGCGCTGACGGCAATTTCTCTTGTCTATCCGCTGCAGACACTGGTCACGAGCATCAGCGTAGGCTTTGGGGTCGGAATCAGTGCAGCAGTCGCATTTTTCCTGGGAATGGGAGAACATAAAAAAGCGGATCAGAGCGCCTCTGAGGGGTTGTTTTTGAGCATTGTGCACGGTGTACTGATGTCGGTGCTTTTGACAGCAATTCTTCCGTCTTTTCTGAGACTTTTTACGACAGACGAAGAAATCTATCAGATGGGTATTACCTATGGAACCTGGGTACTGAGCTTTTCCCTTGTGATCTCCGTCTATATTGCTTATGAAAAAATTTATCAGTCACTGGGAAATATGATCGTTCCGACCTTATGTCTGGCAGCGGGCTGTCTGACGAATATTGTGTTGGATCCGATCCTCATTTTTGGAATTGGTCCCATTCCGCGGATGGAAGTAAAGGGTGCTGCGATCGCTACCGTGATTGGACAGATCGTGCCGCTTGTCATGTATCTTGTATGGCATAGGAAAAAAGGACTGGGCGTCTCCATCCATATAAAAGATATGAAGCCGGATCCTGCGATCTGTGGCAGGCTCTATGCGGTTGGAATCCCGTCTTCCCTGACTCTGGGCATGCCGTCCCTTTTGATTACTTTGCTGAACAAAATCGCAGGCGCGTTTTCTTCGGTTTATGTGTTGGTGCTGGGTGTTTATTTCAAGCTGCAGACCTTCCTTTATCTGCCTGCCAGCGGTATTGTGCAGGGCATGCGTCCGATATTGAGCTTTAATTACGGGGCAGGAGAAAAAAAGCGGATGAAGCAGATTCTATCCGTGTGTACCGGACTTATCTTTGGAATCCTGATGGTCGGTACGGCGCTGTTTTTACTGCTTCCGGAACCGATCATGGGTATGTTTTCCAAGGACAGTGTAACGATCCGGGAAGGGGCAGCTGCACTTCGGATCATCAGCCTCGGCTTTGTGGTTTCCGGAATCAGCGTTGTGGCTTCCGGTGCACTGGAGGCACTTGGGGAGGGAATCCCATCCTTTATCATTTCCTTGCTGCGCTATCTGGTGCTTATTGTGCCGGCTGCTTCCATTGGAAGCAGGATGTTCGGTATTACAGGTGTCTGGGCTTCGTTCCCGGTGGCAGAAGTGCTGACTGCAGCTGCCGCGGCCGGAATTTTTACAGCAAGATACCGGACGTGCTTGAAGAGGCTGTGAAATCTTTTACATACCTGACCTCCTGAAATGAAAGAAACTATACAGGATTACTGTAAAAATCTTAGAAAAACTGTGAAATAGCTAAAAATTTCAATAACTAATCAAAAAATATTCTATTTTTAATAAATCCTCTTGTGATTATAATAGGTTTATCAGCTGAGAACGAAAGAAATTTAGCAAAACAACCAAATGGGAGGAAAAAATGAAAAGAAAAGCATTAGCAACAATGATGGCAGCAGCTATGGTATTATCCATGGTTGGCTGCGGCGGAGCCAAAACAGATTCTACAGCATCTACAACCACAACAGAAAAAACAGAAGCAGCGGCAACAGAAGCTGCAGATTCTGCTGCATCAGCAGATGCAACTGTAGAAAATAAAGACAAGCCTCTGTGCTGGTTTAACCGTCAGCCCTCCAGCAGTGCTACCGGCGAGCTGGACAAAGAAGCTCTGAACTTCAACGGCAATACTTACTATGTAGGTTTTGATGCTAATCAGGGTGCTGAACTGCAGGGACAGATGGTTCTGGATTACATCAAAAAGAATGCAGAAACCATTGACAGAAATGGTGATGGCGTGATCGGATATGTTCTGGCAATCGGTGATATCGGACACAACGATTCTATCGCTCGTACCCGTGGTGTTCGTTCTACACTGGGAACCGGCGTAGAAGCAGAAGGCACAGTAGATTCCACACCGGCTGGAACAAACGTAGATGGAAAAGCAAAGGTTGTACAGGATGCAACTCTGGAAGTAGATGGAAAAACATATACGATCCGTGAGCTGGCTTCTCAGGAAATGAAAAACTCAGCAGGTGCAACATGGGATGCTGCAACAGCTGGTAACGCGATCGGAACATGGACAGCTTCCTTCGGTGATCAGATCGATGTTGTAGTTTCCAACAACGATGGTATGGGAATGTCAATGTTCAATGCATGGGCAAAAGACAACAAAGTTCCTACCTTCGGTTATGATGCAAACAGTGATGCTGTAGCAGCAATCGGTGAAGGATATGGCGGAACAATTTCTCAGCATGCAGACGTTCAGGCTTACCTGACACTGAGAGTTCTGCGTAACGCACTGGACGGTGTAGATATCAATACCGGTATCGGTACAGCAGATGAAGCCGGCAACTGCCTGACAGAGGGTGAAGATTACAGATACAGCGAAGAAGAGAGATCTTACTACGCATTAAATATTGCTGTAACAGCCGATAACTACAACGATTTCACAGATTCTACAAAAGTTTACGACAAGGTTGCAAAACAGCTGGATGAAAGCAAGAGCCCATCCAAAAAAGTATGGCTGAATATCTACAACGCATCGGATAACTTCCTGAGCTCTACCTATCAGCCTCTGCTGGAGAAATATGATGATCTGCTGAACCTGAAGGTAGATTACATCGGTGGAGACGGACAGACAGAGTCCAATATCACAAACCGTCTTGGAAACCCGAGCGAGTATGATGCTTTTGCAATTAACATGGTTAAGACCGATAATGCGGCAGCATATACATCACTTCTCTCCAAATAATTTAGAGACAGAATAAAAGTGTAAATGGCAACGATTCAGAGCCATGCGAAATCGAGATGAGGTTTCTGAATCGTTACCGTAAATGAATGAAATTATAGAGGGGTGTCAGCAATGATACCCTTCTTTACTAAGAAAAGGAAGCGCAGCTATGACAGAAGATAAGAATAAATATATCTTATCGATTAACGGCATGAGCAAATCGTTCGGTAGAAATAAGGTTCTGAAACATATCAGCATGAATGTCAAACCTGGAACCATTATGGGACTGATGGGTGAAAACGGTGCCGGAAAATCGACAATGATGAAATGCCTCTTTGGAACCTATCAGAAAGATGAAGGAACCATCGTACTGGACGGAAAAGAAGTGAATTTCTCCGGTCCGAAGGATGCACTGGAAAACGGAGTGGCAATGGTACACCAGGAGTTGAACCAGTGTCTTGAAAGAAGTGTTGTAGATAACATGTTCCTTGGAAGATACCCAAAGAATTCCGTTGGAGTGATCGACGAAGGAAGAATGAAAAAAGAAACATCAGACCTGTTCAGAAAGCTGGGAATTACAGTTGATCTGACGCAGCCAATGAAGAAAATGTCTGTATCTCAGAGGCAGATGTGTGAGATCGCAAAAGCGATTTCCTATCATTCCAAAGTTATCGTACTGGATGAGCCTACCTCATCTCTGACTGCACCGGAGGTTGAAAAACTCTTTAAGATGATGCGTCAGTTGAAGGCTCAGGGAATTTCTCTGATTTACATTTCACATAAAATGGATGAAATATTTGAAATCTGTGATGAAATATCGGTGCTGCGGGACGGAAGCCTGGTTATGACCAAGGCGAGCACAGAAACAGATATGAATGAACTGATCGCCGCCATGGTTGGTCGTTCTCTGGATAACAGATTTCCACCTGTAGACAATACACCGGGAGAAACCATTCTCTCCGTACAAAATATATCAACAAAATATGCACCAAAACTGCAGAACATTTCTTTTGATATCAGAAAAGGAGAAATCTTTGGATTTTATGGTCTGGTTGGTGCCGGTCGTACCGAGCTTCTGGAGACGATCTTCGGAATTCGTACAAGAGCAGAAGGAACGGTCGTGTATGACGGAAAACTGATGAACTTCTCCTCTCCGAAGGATGCTATGGATCATGGATTTGCACTGATCACAGAGGAAAGAAAAGCCAATGGTCTGTTCTTAAAGGGTGATATCACATTCAATACTACCATTGCAAATATGAATCATTATAAAAGCGGGATCGCATTATCCAATGATAAGATGGTACGTGCAACAGCCGATGAGATCAAGGTCATGCATACAAAATGTATGGGACCGGATGATATGATCTCCAACCTTTCCGGCGGTAACCAGCAGAAGGCCATCTTCGGTAAGTGGCTGGAGCGTTCTCCGAGCGTATTTATGATGGATGATCCGACACGAGGAATCGACGTTGGAGCAAAATATGAAATCTATGAACTGATCATCAATATGGCAAAACAGGGAAAAACGATCATCGTTGTTTCTTCCGAAATGCCGGAAATTCTTGGTATTACCAACCGGATCGGTGTTATGTCCAACGGACGCCTGGCTGGAATTGTAAATACAAAAGAAACAAACCAGGAAGAATTACTGAGACTCAGTGCGAAATATCTGTAACAGGAGGAAAAGTGGAAATGGCAGAAAACAGCGTTATTATTTCGGCTGAAGAAGAAGCAAAGCTTTTGAAGCCCATCGATGAATATGTGGAAAAGATCCAAAAGAAAATTGACGCATTACGCGTAGACGGATCGGACAAGGTGAATGATCTGAAAAACCAGATCGCTATCGCAAAGGAAAATAAGAACTTATCCAAAGCACAGAGAGATAAGATCATTGAAAACAGCAAAAAAGAGCTGGAAAATGCGAAAAAGGTAGAAGCAGACAACAAGGAAGAAATTAAAAAGCTGATCGCAGAGGCAGAGGATTATCTGGCGAAGCATTACAAGAAGGATTACTACGATGTAGTAAACAATAGCTGTAAGGCTGCAAAGGCAGAAGAAAACAGCAGATATGAGAAGGTCAAAGCAGATTTAAAGAGCGAGCATCAGAAAAAGATCGCTTCTCTGAAGGATGCAGAGGAGATCAAGGCTGAAAAATATGTGTTGAAAAACAAATTGTTTGATGCACAGATGGCTCACGAATCCAGAATGCAGGAGATCAAAGACAGAAGACATGAAGCATTCATGCATAAATATCATCTGATCGATCTGCTGAGAACCTCCAAGTTCACATTCCCTCAGCAGAGAGCACAGAAACTGGAAAATTACAGATACTCCTTCAATTTATCCCAGTTTTTGTACAAAAATGGCCTGTACATCGTAATCATCCTGATTTTTATTGCATTGTGTATCATCACACCGATTGTTAAAAATACACAGCTGCTGACCGTTACCAACATCCTGAATATCTTACAGCAGGCATCCCCGCGTATGTTCCTTGCACTTGGTGTTGCCGGCCTGATCCTGTTGACAGGTACGGACCTTTCGGTAGGACGTATGGTTGGTCTGGGTATGGTTACAGCAACCATTATCATGCATAATGGAATCAATACAGGTGCCGTATTCGGGCATGTATTTGACTTCTCTGCTATGGCTCCTACTGCGAAAGCATTGCTTGCATTGTTAATGTGTGTGATCTTTACAACGGTATTTTCCATGATTGCCGGCTTCTTCATGGCAAGATTCAAAATGCATCCGTTTATTTCTACAATGGCGAATATGCTGATCATTTTTGGTCTGGTAACCTATGCTACCAAGGGTGTATCCTTCGGTGCCATCGATTTTGCGATCCCTAACACATTCATTCCGCAGATCGGCAAATTCCCGACGATCATCCTGTGGGCAGTTGCAGCAGTTATCATTGTATGGTTTATCTGGAATAAAACAACATTTGGTAAAAACCTGTATGCGGTAGGCGGAAATCCGGAAGCAGCAGCAGTATCTGGTATTTCTGTATTCAAAGTAACGATGGGAGCATTTATCCTGGCAGGTATCCTGTATGGCTTCGGCTCCTGGCTGGAATGTAACCGTATGGTTGGTTCCGGCAGTGCAGCTTATGGACAGGGATGGGATATGGATGCCATCGCAGCCTGCGTAGTTGGCGGTGTTTCCTTTACCGGTGGTATCGGTAAGATTTCCGGAGTTGTAACGGGTGTATTGATCTTTACCTCTCTGACCTACTCTCTGACGATTCTGGGTATTGATACAAACCTTCAGTTCATCTTTGAAGGTATCATTATCCTGGCAGCCGTAACCCTTGACTGTCTGAAATATGTACAGAAAAAATAAGGATATCAACGTTGGAGGCTTTTGATTCTGACAACGTTTTTACAGGAAAATAGGAAAGCAGGACCGCCCGGCCGTCCGATGGATGGCGAGGGCGGTCTTTTGTCGTATAGGAAACTTCGTTTCTATACGATAAAAACGCTCCGCGAGGATGCGCACTCGGCGCAAGGGTAGATGGTTGCTAAAGCAACCGCGCCTCGGCGCGAGAATGTGCCAAGGCACATTCTTATTTACTCTTTTGGTAAATTTTTTATATATTCCTTCAGAAGAAAGCAAATTCTGCTATAATAAGAAAGGGATAAAAAGAAGGGATAAAAAGAAGGGGATAAGCATGGAACAATATAAAGTGATTCTTGTCGATGATGAGGTGGAGGTCATCGATATCATGGAACAGAAGATCCGCTGGAATGATCTGGGATTTGATGTGGTAGGCAGTGCCACCAATGGCGTTAAGGCCCTGGAGCTGGTGGAAAAGCTTCAGCCGGACGTGGTGCTGACGGATATTAAGATGCCTTACATGGATGGGCTGGAGCTGGCCAGAAAGCTGAACCAGGACTATCCGAATATTTACATTATGCTTTGTACAGGCTTTGACGAATTTGAATATGCAAAAGAAGCGGTTCATCTGGAAATCAAAGAATATATGCTGAAACCCATCAGCGCCACAGAGCTGTCAGACAGTCTGGTGAAGCTGAAAAATACCCTGGACAAGGAACGGGAAGAAAAATTAAATGTAAAAAAACTGGAGGATTATTTTCAGGAAGTGCTGCCAAAGCTGCAGTCCAATTTCTTTATTTCCCTGATCGAGGGAAGAGTTGGCGAAGAGGACTATGAACGATTTCTTCAGAACTATCGGGTGGATATGAAGGGACCTTTGTTTTGCTGCATTATCTTTCATACTTCGGAAAATGATGTGCCGGATGGCATGAATCCCTTATTGTTATCCATGTCCGTGGAACGAGAAGTGAAACAGCGGCTGACAGAGAACTGTAATTGTCAGGAATTTATCTATATGGGCAACACAATTTTGATCATGGAGCTTCATTCAGAAGAGGAGATGGCCCAATTGACGGATAGCTGTGACCGATTCTGTCGCTGGGCATGGAGAATTATGGGGGCGGCGGTTACTGCAGGAATCGGAACCGTATGCAATAGTCTGCATGATATCAGCATCTCTTACGAGGGAGCCAGAGAGGCAGTGTCCTACCGTGTCTTATATGGAACCAAACGAGCGATCAATATTGCAGAGATAGTTCCGAAAGAATCCAAAAAGACGGTTCCCCTGGAGGAAACAAGAATGCAGGATCTGTTCCGTGCCATTCACGTGGGAGATCGGGAGGAGATCCGGAAAGAAGCGATCAAGGAGATAGAAAAACTCCATAAGAATGCAGATACCATCAGTCAGTATAATCTGGCTACCATGGAGATTGTCAGCGGATTTTTCAAGTTTTGTGCCAATAATTCTATGGATTTTAATGATATCTCCGGAAATGTACAAAACCTTTACGAAAGAGTCACCCAGTTAGACGAAACCTCCATGACAAACTGGATCATCAATATGTCTGCAGCCATCAGCGAAAAACTGAAAAGTACCAGAAACAGTACCTCCAGACGTATGATCACTGACGCACAGAATATTGTAAAGCAAAGATATATGGAGCCTGACATTTCACTGGATGAGGTATGTGCAGATCTTGGGGTATCCAATTCCTACTTTTCTTCTATTTTTAAGAAGGAAACAGGGCAGCCCTTTGTCACTTATCTTACGGATTACCGAATGGACAGAGCAGAAGAACTGGTACTCAACACCGATGAAAAAAGCTATAAGATAGCAGAAAAAGTAGGATATCAGGATGCAAATTACTTCAGTTATGTGTTTAAAAAGAAATTCGGCGTTTCCCCATCCAAATACAGAGCCTCCGGGAAAAAAGAAAACGAAAAGTAGAAAAAGTACCGTATTTAACATACAGACGATCATTCTATCTGTCCTTATGGCAATCTCATTGGTCACGATCATTGTCATGGGACTGTTGCTGTACCATCGCTTCAAGCTGGCATTGGAAAAAACAGCAGTGGACAACACGGAAGCAACCGTGGAGGGAACTGTAGACCGGTTAAATGCAGATCTGCTGGATATTCGCCAGATCTTTAATGGAGCAAACTATAACGTGGTTCAGCAGTTTGATATATCCAGCCGGGAATTTGTGGAGCAATTCAGTCTTCTTTATGAGACCAACTCCGATAAGGTTCAGAGTGTGGCATTGTATGACCATGAAGGAAAACTGATCGCATCGGAGCCGGTGGCGTTAGAAAAGAAAAATGTGCAGGTGCAGACTCAGGAGTGGTATAAAAATGCAGAAAATGCAATTGAAAATGTACATTTTTCCACACCCCATATCCAGGAATTGTTTGAAGACGGAGCCTATCGGTACCAGTGGGTGGTTTCTCTGAGCAGCTATGTGGATGTCAATAAAGGAGAAATACCGGAAACCGGCGTTCTTTTACTGGATATGAAATATTCTGTGATCAGGGATGTCATGAAACAGATCAACGATTCTTCCGATGGGATCTATTATTATCTGAACAGCCAGAGTGGAGAGATGATCTATCATCCCCGGGAAACGGAATTAAACCGCGGATTATTTAAAGAAAACAGTCTGGAAGCTACAAAGTATGAGAATGGAACCTACGAGATCCGTGCCGATGGTCAGAACGAGACCGTGATTGTCAGAAGTGTAGCTTATACCGGCTGGAAGATGATCGGTGTTGTGCCAGAGAGCGTGCAGAAGTCAAACTTTAAAAATTTCCGTTACTATGTATTTGCCACTATTTTAGTCCTGCTGGTCATGCTTTTGGAGGGAAACCAGCTGGTATCCCGGAAGATATCCAAACCGATCCGGGAGCTGGATGCTTCTGTTAAGACCTATGAAGCAGGAGGAAAGCCGGATATTTATATTGGAGGCTCCTCTGAGATCCGTCATCTGGGACATTCGGTACAGAAGTCTTATGAGCAGATCGAAGAACTGATGGATGAGATCATCCGACAGCAAAATGAACGGAGAAAAAGTGAACTGGATGCCCTGCAAAGCCAGATCAATCCTCATTTTCTGTATAATACACTGGAATCTATCACCTGGATGGTGGAAGCCCAGGAAAATGAAGGAGCAGTTCGTATGATCTCTGAACTGGCAAAACTGCTTCGTGTCAGCCTGTCCAGAGGAAAGACCATTATCTCTATCAAAGACGAGCTGCAGCACAGCAGAAGCTACATGAATATCCAGCTGGCACGGTACAAAGAACGATTTAAAACAGAATTCCGGATCGAGAAAGAGATCGAAAACTACTGCATCGTAAAGCTGGTGATCCAGCCCATTCTGGAAAATGCCATTTATTATGGTGTTGGAAATATGGATGAGGATGAGGACGGCAGGATTATCGTCAGTGGAGAAAAGAAAGAGGAGGACATCCTGATCACCATTGAAGACAACGGTATGGGTATGCCGGAAGAGGTTCTGGAAAAAATCCTGACGGACAACAGCAAAGTTCCGAAGCACGGCTCCGGCGTTGGGGTGATCAATGTGCATTCCAGAATCCGGCTGATGTTTGGAGAAAAATATGGTCTGTCTATAGAAAGTGAACCGGATGAAGGAACGAGGGTCACGATCCGTATTCCGGCAATTCCATATACACCGGAAAATGCAGAAAGACTGGAATCACAAAAATATATCCAGAGGAGATCGGCAGATGAAAAAGAATCGGATTAAATTTCTTATAATTGAGCTTTTTTTGCTGATGCTGGCGGTCTTCTTTGTATGGAAGATTTTTGATCAGAACGTTGCAGAGACCAGGATAGCCGTAATCCTTCCGGAGTCCGGTGATAAGCGCTGGGATGCCCTGATCAAGGGGATGAAACAGTTTGCAGCAGAGAACAATGTCCACATGATTATCTGTAACACCGATGAGATCGACGGACCGGAGGCGGAAAGAGAATTTATCAGAGAACAGAAGGACAATGATATCGATGGCTTTATCCTGTATCCCGCACCCGGACGCGAGACCGAAAATATGCTGAAAAAAGAGTGCGGAAATAAACCCTATTTGCTGATGGCAGACAGCCTGGCGGTAAAAGAGGGAGAAGCTGCCAGTCCTGCGATCCAGCCGGATTATCGGGAGATCGGAAGAAGTCTGGGAGAACAGCTGAGAACGAAAGAGCGAAAGATTGGAATTATTGCTGACTGGAAGATGTCTGAGGCGGTACAGTCAGAGATCAGCGGATTGAATGAGGCACTGGAAGGCAGCGGCAGTGAGATCAGCTGGTGTATCTATCGGAGAAAAGAACAGAACATCGTGGAACGGATAGGGGCAGAAAAAAGGGCAGATACCCTTGTGGTGTTGGATGCCGGAGTTCTGGAAGAACTTGGAGAACAGGCAGAAAATGGAAAATACAGGGGCGCAGAGCTTTATGGTGTGGGCTACAGTCTGAGGACGATCGCACTTTTGGATCAGGGAAATATCCAGGGACTTATTGTGCCGGATGGATATGAAATCGGTTATAGAAGTGTGGAAGAGATGGTCAGAAAGATAGAGCATAAGTTCTATAAAATGCAGGGATATACAACAGAATATAAGGTGTTTCAGAAAGATAGTTTTTCTATGGACGATGATTTAGAAAGGTTTTTATATTCCTATGAATAAAAAGAAAAGAAGAATGGCAATGGTATTATCTGCTATAATAGGGAGTTTGGTCCTTGCGCTGTCCGGGTGTTCCGATCAGTCAGGCCAGACAGAGAAAACTCTGCGTGTGGGAGTAATCACCTACAGTCAGGATGATCCCTTTATCAACGCACTGACGGATGAATTGAAGGCGCATCTGAAAACCATGGAAAGCGAAGAACGGCGGATCATCGTATCGATAAAAAGCGGAAATGACGATCAGCAGGAACAGAACGAAAAGGTAGAGGAAATGATTGATGCGGGCTGTGATGTGCTCTGCGTCAATCTTGTAGACCGGACAGCACCGTACCGGATCATCCGGATGGCAAGAAACGAAAATATTCCGGTGATCTTCTTTAACAGGGAGCCGGTAAAGGAAGATCTGATGCAGTGGGATAAGCTGTATTATGTGGGCTGTGATGCGGAACAGTCCGGGATCATGCAGGGAGAGATCGCAGCAGAATATATCAACAGCCATCCGGAAGTGGACAAAAATGAGGATGGAAAGATCCAGTATGTACTTCTGGAAGGGGAAGCAGGACATCAGGATGCCATCAGCAGAACAGAGTATTCGGTAAAAACACTGATGAAAAACGATGTTTCACTGGAAAAATTAAGCTATCAGTTTGCGGATTGGAACCGGGGGCAGGCGGAGAATCGTATGAACCGTTTGATCAGCCAATATGGAACAGAGATCGAACTGGTCCTATCCAATAACGATGAGATGGCACTGGGGGCTGTGGAAGCCTACCGGAAAGTAGGCTATATCCGCAAAGACTGGCCGGTGATCTTTGGGATCGATGGCCTGGAAGACGCGCTGGAGGCCGTAAAGGCCGGAGAAATGCAGGGCAGCATTTACAATGACAGAGTGGACCAGGCAAAGGAAATGGCAAAAATGGCAGTGACGCTGTTTGAGGGAAAGGACCTCGACCAGGAAAGTCTGAAAGATGGACGGTACTATTTTTCGGAATACAAGAAGGTGGACGGCAGCAATATAGAGGAATATTTAAACGCAGAAGAGGAAGAAGCAGATGGAAAAAACATGGAGACATGATTTTTACCGGGAGACAGATCCGGCAAAACGGCAGCAGATCTTAAAAGCGCATGCAGGAGAGGAAGAAGCCTGGGCGGAAGAATACAGAAACCGGCTCTGGACAGCCCGATACGGAAAATACAGACTACAGAAGGATGAATTCGTCAAATGCCTGATGGAACTGAAATACCTGGCGGAAGGAAGCACTCTGGACCTTGGGGGAGACAGAAGAAGGATGGGAGCTCGGATTCTTTCTGCATTATGCCTGGCAGAAGCGATGCAGTCAGAGGAGTGTTATCAACAGATCCTTCTGGAGGAATTGTATAATGTATTTCTGAAGTTCATTCAGGTCAGCCGAGGGGGCAGAGGCTTCACCTCCATGGTATTTGGCATGGGACAATTATCAGAAGAAGGAATTGCAAAAAAAATCGCCGAACAGATCAGCGCAATTGCCTTTCAGGCGCCCCGCCTGCTGCGCATGGAAAAAGAATTTTCGCTGCTGCAGGAAGCCGCCCTTCGGGCATATCGCCAGGAGTATCCGAATAGGGAGCATTTTTTGAATAAATAGAAAAATGAACAGAAAGGAGTCTACAATGAACAAGAACAAGTTTGCCGCAACACCGCCGATGGGCTGGAACAGCTACGATTAAGAAGACGGTTATGACGCTGTGGACATTTTTCCGTTCCCCGCTGATGGTCGGTGCAGAGCTGACAAAGCTGGATGACTGGACTCTGTCCATGCTTCAGAATAAGGGACTGGATTGAAAAATAAAATTTTTCAATAGCGAGATTTGTGTCTGCGCGCACTTGACACAAACTCGGCATACGCAAAAAGCGTGCGCAGAAATGAGGAGAAACATGGATAAACACAATTATTCCGCACCCGTTTCGCTGAAAAACATTCAGGTGACGGACACCTTTTGGAAAGGGGAAATGGAGCTCGTACGCAAGGAGGTGATCCCGTATCAGTGGGATGCCTTAAACGACCGCGTGGAGGGCGCGGCACCGAGCTTCTGTATGCACAATTTCAAGGCTGCAGGAAAGCTGAACCGGGAAAAGAAAGAAAAAGGAAACACATTTATTGCGCCGAAGTATACCTTTCGCGGCTTTGAGGTGCTTCCGGAGGATCCGAAGCAGTTAAAAGATGACGAATTTTACGGGTTTGTGTTCCAGGACAGCGATTTTTCGAAATGGATCGAGGCGGTTGGTTATTCTTTAACGCAGCATCCCGATCCGGAGCTGGAAAAAATCGCGGATGGCGCGATCGATATCGTCTGCGCCGCACAGCAGGACGACGGATATCTGGACACCTACTATATTTTAAGTGGTCGTGACGCGACCTTTACGAATCTGAAGGACCATCACGAGTTGTACTGCTTCGGACACCTGATTGAAGGGGCTGTGGCATATTTTCAGGCGACTGGCAAGGACAAGCTGTTGAAGGCGGCGGAACGATTTGCAGACTATGTGGCGGCAAATTTCGGTACGGAAGAGGGAAAGCTTCACGGTTATCCGGGACATGAAATCGCAGAGATGGCCCTTGTGCGGCTTTATGAACTGACCGGGAAGGAAAAATACTTAAACCTTGCCCGGTATTTCGTGGACGAGCGCGGAAAGCGTCCCTACTACTTTGATAAAGAGCATCCCGAAGAAGTAAAAAAGGGGCATGAGGACGAACTTCGTTATTTCTATAATCAGGCGCATTTGCCGGTGCGCAAGCAGGACGAGGCGTTCGGACATTCCGTGCGTGCGGTTTATCTATATTCCGGCATGGCGGATGTGGCGAGGCTGACAGGGGATGAAACGCTGTATGGGGCGTGCCGGAGGCTCTGGGACAACATCACAGAGAAAAAGATGTACGTTACGGGCGGAATCGGCAGCACCCATCTGGGCGAGGCGTTCACCTATGCCTACGATCTGCCGAACGACACGGCGTATGCGGAAACCTGTGCGTCGATCGGTCTTGTCTTTTTTGCGCGGAGAATGTTGGAAATCGCGCCGGAGGCAAGGTATGCAAACGTTATGGAACGCGCACTTTATAATGGCGTACTCAGCGGCATGGCGCTGGATGGAAAGAGCTTTTTCTATGTCAATCCGCTGGAGGTACTGCCGGAGGCATGTCATAAGGATGAACGAAAATTTCATGTCAAGCCGGTTCGCCAGAAATGGTTCGGCTGCGCATGCTGCCCGCCAAACCTGGCGCGTCTGCTCAGCTCGATCGGTTCCTATGCATATACGGAAAACGAGGATACGCTGTTTTTACATCTTTATATGGGAAGCACCCTGGAAAAGAAGATCGGCGAAAAGACAGCAGATATCCGTGTGGAATCCAACTTCCCTTGGGAGGGGGATGTGAAAATCACAATTCGCGCAAAGGATACCGGACTGAAGCTTGCACTGCGGATACCGGACTGGTGCAGCAGATATGAGCTGGATGGTTTTACCGGTGGTACGGAAGAAAAGGACGGCTACCTGTATCTGCAAAAGGATTGGGGAGAGGAAGAAGAATTTACGCTTCATTTCCCGATGGAGGTTCGACTGATTGCGGCAAAAGAAGCCGTGCGTGAGGATATAGGGAAAGTGGCCGTGATGAGAGGGCCGGTTGTCTATTGTCTGGAAGAGACAGACAACGGAAAAGATCTGCAGAAGCTGCTGATTGACCCGGAGTTAAACGTAACGGTGTCGGACGGAAATATTTGCGGAACGCCGGTCAAAAAGCTGACTGCAGCAGGGTTTCGGCAGCTTGATACGCATATAGAAAAAGAAAGCGAAGCGCTGTATCATGTCTGGAAGAAGCCGGAGTTTGAAAAAGCGGAACTTTCGTATATTCCGTATTATACCTGGGCAAACCGCGGTGAAAACGAAATGCAGGTTTGGACGCGGGTCAGAGATTGACAGAAATAGACATAAGTGCTGCACCATAGTACGCTCAGTTGAAAGCAGAGGTATGTCGAAAGCAAAAGGAGGGCATCAGGCATCGGGTCGGATGCCCTCCAGTACGTTTTGCATGTCCTGCGGGAGTGGAACATGAAATTCCAGAGGTTCTTTGGTGATAGGATGATGAAAACGCAGACGGGTTGCGTGCAGCGCCTGTCTGGAAATCCATTCCATATCAGGATTATAGAGGGAATCTCCGATCAGCGGATAGCCCAGATATTTCATATGGATCCGGATCTGGTGAGTGCGACCGGTTTCCAGTGTCAGGCGGATCAGGCTGTGTCCGTTTTTTTCTTCCAGCACTTCATAGTGAGTAATGGCAGATTCGCCATGTTCAAAGTCGATGGTACGCTCGATGATGGAGCCGTCCTTTCGTCCCAGTGGAGCGGTGATGGTTCCGGAGGAGGGAGTGACCCTGCCGCGAGAGATCCCGAGGTATTCCCGGTGGATTTCCCGGTTCCGGACCATGGTTGCGAGAATACTGCCGCTGACCAAATGCTTTGCGATGATTGTCAGACCGGAGGTGTTATGATCGAGCCGGTTGATACAGCGAAAGACGAAGGGACAGTCTTTCTGAGCAAAATACCAGGCGAGCCCGTTTGCAAGGGAATGGGTGTAGTTGCGCATCGACGGATGGATCGGAAGATCGGCTGGTTTGTTGATCACCATGAGGTCTTCATCCTCGTAAACGATGTCCAGAGGATGATAAACGGGGGGTATTTTTTCTGAGACCGCAGTTTCCTGAATATGTACGGTTAAGCGGTCGCCTCCCTGCAGGTGGCGGATCATATAGGAGGGAGTACCGTTTATGAGGATGCTTTCCGGCATCTTTTTTAAATCTGTTAAGTTGGCGGAGGAATACCCCTGCCGTTTTAAAAAGCAAGCGACGGTAGGAGAATCGTCGCTTGCTTTGATTTCATAATGTAAAATGCGTTCCATAAGTTAGTTGGATTTAACTTCCTTCCACATGTCATTATAGAGGGAATCCCCGTCTTCACCGAGATAGGTATAGGTTTCCAGACCGGAATACTGGCTTAAATCCGGGAAAGCAATTTTGGAATTTTTCAGGTCTTCGTCCTCGATCAGGTCGCGGGCTGCATCGTTGGGGGTGGAGTAGGTAATGTACTCGAAATTCTTTAAAGCAACGTCACCGCGGCACATAAAGTCAATGAACTTTTCTGCATTTTCCTTATTGGGAGCGTTCTTGGGAATTACCCAGGAATCGATCCAGACATTGGTACCCTCCTTCGGGATGACATATTCCAGATCCGGGTTTTCACGCTGAGTGAAAATCGCTTCGCCGGAGTAGATAACGCCGAGTGCTGCTTCGCCGCCGATCATCTTGTCACGCACCTGGTCGATAACGTATGCCTGTACAAGAGGCTTCTGTTTGATCAGCAGATCACGTGCAGCTGCGAGCTCGGTTTCGTCAAGGGTATTCATGGAATTGCCGTTTAATTTGAGCGCAACCATAAATGCATCACGTACGGAGTCCTGCATCAGAATGCTGTCGGCATATTTTTCATCCCAGAGGATTGACCAGCTGTCAACCGGCTCATCTACCATGGTTTTGTTGTACAGAATGCCGACGGTTCCCCAGCAGTAAGGAACGGAATATTTGTTTTCCGGATCAAAGCCCTTGGACTGCTCCCAATACTGTTCGCCGATGTTTGCCTTGGCATTGGGCATGTTATCGAAGTTCAGCTCGGAGAGCAGATCGTTTTCAATCATCTTGCTGATCATGTAGTCGGAAGGGCAGATGACATCATATTCGGAAGCACCGGTTTCTACCTTGGGATACATGATTTCGTTGGTTTCAAATTCATCATAAACCACCTTTATGCCGGTTTCTTCTTCAAACATGGTAATCGTATCGGGATCGATGTATTCCCCCCAGTTGTAGACGATGACCTGTCCGTTTTCGTCAGAAGCAGAGGAAGCGCTGCCGCAGCCGGTTGTCATGCCTGCAATCAGACCGGTGCACAGGGCAGCAGTAAGGAGCTTTGCAATGGTGTTCTTTTTCATGAATGGATTCCTTTCTGTAAGTAAAATAGTTTAGGAAGACAGTTGGCTGTCTGTGTATCACGGGAGAATCCCGGAGTGTTATTCATGACAATAAAATGCTCGCAGAGCGTGCATTCTATTGTTTTTCCTTTGGTTTCGGAGCCTTGTTGACAAGGATCAGAAGAACCAGAACGGTCATAAAAATAAGTGTGGAAAGTGCATACATTTCCGGCTTAATGCCCTTTTTAACCTCGGTGTAGATTTTTGTGGAAAGGGTATCTACGCCGGGTCCCTTCGTAAAGTGCGTGATGATAAAGTCATCCAGGGACATCGTAAAGGCCATTAAAAATCCGGACATGACACCGGGCAGCAGATCAGGAAATACGACCTTGAAAAATGCCTGCCAGGGGGATGCGCCCAGATCGAGAGCAGCTTCGTAAACACTTGGGTTTAATTGCTTTAAGCGCGGCATAACGCTCAGGATCACATAGGGAATATTGAAGGTTATGTGGGAGAGCAGGATGGTGATAAAACCAAAACGCGCTTTAAAGGTTAAAAACAGAAGCATCAGGGAAATACCGGTTACGATCTCGGCATTCAACATCGGGATATTGGTGATGCTCATCAACACAGCACGGCTCTTTTTTTTCATGCCCTGAATGGATAGCGCAGCAATGGTGCCGATCAGCGTTGCAAAAACAGCAGATAACAGCGCAATCAGGAGCGTGTTGTAAAGTGCCTGCATGATTTCTGAGTTGGAAAACAGCTGAGTGTACCATTTCGTTGTAAAGCCGCCCCATTTTGCCCGGGTTTTGCTGGCGTTAAAGGAAAGAACGACCAGCGTTGCGATGGGGGCATACATGAAGATAAAAATCAGGGCGATATAAATTTTGTGGGCAGTTGTTTTTATCATAAGGAAGTTCCCTCCCCGTTTTTATCAAAAATTGCAGTCATCAGCATGTTGATCAGGATAAATACCATCAAAACAATGGAAAGACCGCTGCCTAAATGCCAGTTGCTTGCCTGAGTGAATTCCTGCTCAATAACGTTTCCGATCAGCAGGATCTTGCTGCCACCCAGCAGATTCGAAATCACGAAGGTTGTCAGAGCAGGTACGAACACCATTGTGATGCCGCTGATGACACCAGGGAGGCTCAGCGGGAAAATAACGCGTAAAAAGGTCTGGAACCAGTTGGCACCGAGATCGTGGGCGGCATTGATGACATTCGGGTCAATCTTTGTCAGCGCATTATACAGGGGCAATACCATAAACGGCAGGAAGTTATATACCATGCCGAGGATAATCGCACCGGGGGTATTGATGATATTTAAAGTCGGCAGCCCGAAAAAGGACAGTACCGAGTTGATGACGCCTGTTTTTTCAAGGAGTGTCTGCCATGCAAGGGTGCGCAGGAGAAAGTTCATCCACATGGGAAGGATGAAAATCAGGACGATAAAGCTCTGCTGGCTGACATGCCTGCCTGCCAGGATCATGGCAAGGGGGTAAGCTAGCGCAAGACAGACAACTGTGCTGATTAAGGAAAGCACGAGTGCAGTAATCAGTGCCTTCATATGCTCCGGCGAGGAGATGGCAGTGACATTTTCAAAGGTAAATGCACCGCTTCTGTCTGTGAGCCCGTAGTAAAAGATCATGCACAGCGGGATGATGATAAATGCGGCAGACCAGAGCAGATATGGCGCAGCCATGAGCCTGTTGTGGGGCCACGGCGCCTTTGGCATCGTATTTTTTTTCACTGATTTACTCATCGATGGATACCGCCTCCTCATCTTCCGAAGCAGGCTTGTTCATGATCTGGATATCGAAGGGATCAACGCGGATGCCGACCTCTGTGCCCACCGGGAACATATCGGTGGAGTGTACCAGCCATTCAAAGCCGTTTGCGGTTACTTCCATTTCATAATGAACGCCCTTAAAGATCAGATGTGTTACCGTTCCGGTCAGCGTTCCTTCTTCCGGCTTGACCAGATCCACGTCTTCCGGACGGATTACAACATCGACGGGCTTGTTTGTGCCAAAGCCCTTATCCACGCAGGGAAACTTCTGTCCGAAGATGGAAACAAGCTCATCGCGGATCATGATGCCGTCGATGATGTTGGAGTCTCCGATGAAGTCTGCAACGAAAGCATTCTCCGGCTCATTGTAGATCTTTTCCGGCGTGCCGATCTGCTGAATGTAGCCCTGGTTCATAACAACGATGGTATCGGACATGGTCAGAGCTTCTTCCTGGTCATGGGTGACATAGATGAATGTGATGCCGAGCTCATTTTTCAGACGGATCAGCTCATACTGCATGTCCTGGCGCAGCTTTAAGTCCAGGGCACCAAGGGGCTCATCGAGAAGCAGGAGCTTCGGCTCATTTACGATCGCCCGTGCAATGGCAATACGCTGCTGCTGACCGCCGCTTAGAGAATCAGGCATACGGTTTTCGTAGCCGTCAAGGTTGACCAGCTTGAGGGCATAACGGATTTTGTCCTGAATATAGCTTTTGGTCTTTCCCTTGATCTTTAAGCCGAAGGCGATATTTTCTGCGATCGTCATATGGGGAAAGAGGGCATATTTCTGGAAAACGGTGTTTAGCTGACGTTTGTTGGGCGGCATGTTTGTGATGTCCTTGCCGTTGAATAAAACGCAGCCATTATCCGGCTTTTCAAAACCGCCGATAATGCGCAGAGTTGTTGTTTTTCCGCAGCCGCTGGGGCCAAGGAGGGTTAAAAACTCGTTCTCTCGGATGTAGAGGTTCAGATCATCCAGTACGGTGTTGTCATCGTAAATTTTGGTGATGTGCTGTAAATCGATCAGCCGGTTGCTCATTGGTACTTCTCCCATGCGGTATCCGACAGCGGATACTGTCCCTTCCTTCAAATAATGAAATGTCAGCGCAAAAGACGACTTTTCCTGACAGTGTGTTTATAGTTTGCGTTAGCTTCGAACAATTAAAAGCTTGGAGGACTGGAAACCCAGATCAGGCTTGCTCCCGTCTTTTTACTTGCCGAAATATAATGTGTCGACTTAGGCGTAAAATAAAAGGATTCGCCCTTTTTGGCGCGGTAGCTCTTTTTGCCGATATGGATCGTGATGCTGCCGCTTAATATATAGCCGAACTCTTCCCCTTCGTGTGGGTTGTCTGGATAGGTGCTGCCGCCCGGTGCAAGCGTCAGGCGGATGGGCTCCATAATGTTTTTCTGGGCGTTTGGAATGATCCATTCGGTTTTGTTGCCGTATTCTTCGTCCAGCTTTTCAAAGTAGTCGCTTTCTTTAAAAACGATCTGCTCTTCCGGTTCTTCATTAAAGAAATCCTTTAAATCTGTTCCCAGTGCCTGCAGGATGTCCATCAGGGTTGCGATGGAAGGAGAGGTCAGATCCCGCTCCAGCTGAGAGATAAAGCCTTTGGAAAGCTCTGTCCGGTCAGCCAGCTCCTCCTGTGTCAGTCCCTTTTGCACTCGCAGTTCCTTTACCTTTGCTCCGATTTTCATGTCTGATCCTTCATAGTTATTTTAAACAAAAAGTTTAATGATACTAAACAAACGCACTGAGCTTTATTATACGTTTTTTGACGGGTCTGTCAATGGGGAAAATAATATTTTACATAGTTTTTTCGCGGGTGCAGGCAGAACGCCATTTTAGAGCGATTTTTGGCGCCTTGGGCTATTCCCGCGCAGGGGCAAGGCTGCGTGCGCGCAGACACGCTTTTGCTCGGATGAAAGCGCAGCGGTACATAAGGCAGCAAAGCACGCTGCCCAAGTACCGGCGCTTTCAAACGGTCTGCGGCTGCATCGCAGCCTGTCCCTGTGCGGGACCACCCCAAGGCGCCAAAAAACGGTTTTGGAGGGTTCGTTGTGAATGCAAGGATGGAACTGGAACGAAAAGTGAAAAAGGGATTAACAAAAACGGGACAGGTATGGTAAAATAAATGAGCAGAACATTTTTGCCGCAGGAGGTTTGAACATGACAAATCAGAAAAAGTACGTTGCCTATGTCTCTACCTATACAATGGGAGACAATCATGGTATTACGATTTATGATGTAGATGTAGAAAATGGAAGATTTACATTAAAGGATCGTGTCGAGATTACGAACTCATCCTATCTGACGATTTCGCACAACCGTAAATGGCTGTATTCCATTACAGACTTTGGTGTGGAATCCTATGAAATTTTAAAGGATGGACATTTAAAACCGATCAACATGGCGGGCATTAATGGCATGCGCGGCTGCTATCTTTCCACAGATTATGAAGATCGTTTTCTGTTCGTGGCAGGCTGGCATGACGGCAAGATCACAGCGCTGCGTTTAAAGGAGGACGGCAGTGTCGGAGAGATTACGGATGAGATTTTCCATCGTGGACTGGGCAGTATTGCAGAGCGGAATTTCCGTCCCCACGTCAGCTGTGTGAAGATGACGAGGGACAATCATTATCTGTGTGCAGCAGATCTTGGCATGGATCATGTCAAGGTATACCGCCTCGATCATCAGACCGGTAAGCTGACGCTGGCAGATGTTATCCGCAGTGAAATGGAATCTGCACCCCGTCATATCAAATTCAGCAGGGACGGAAGGATTCTTTACATCGTTCATGAACTGAAAAATATCATAGATGTTTATACCTATGAAGAAAAAAAGGGCAATCCGTTCTTTGAAAAGGTACAGACGATCTCCACAGTCAACGATTATCATGCGAGTAATTCCGCAGCGAGTGCGCTGAATCTTTCGGAGGATTTCCAGTATCTGATCAGTTCCAATGCGGGAGATAACAGCGTCGTAATGTACAAGATTGACCAGAAGACCGGACTTTTGACGAAACTGTTCTGTCTGCCTATCAGTGGAGAATATCCGAAGGATGCGATGCTGTTCCCGGATAATAGACATCTGGTTTCCTTAAATCATGAATCGAATACAATGACATTCTTTACAGTGCACCCGGATACCGGATTGATCGTTATGAACGGGCCGGAGATCAAGGTGGATCAGCCTAACTGCGTTATTTTCCACAGACTGGAAGAAGAATAGAATCAGAAAATTCCCCATCGGCAAAGGCCGGTGGGGAATTTTTATGGGTGCGCCTTGAAACGTGTGTGGATAGGAAAAAAATCATTGGCGTTGCAGCTGGTGCAGAGCTTCTGCCAAAGAAAACAAAAGTGCTTATTTCGTGTAGATTTTTTCAAGATGATCCATTCGTGCCCCCATATTGGACAGCATCAGGTCCAGTATGGTCAGGGCTGTCATGCTTTCTACAACCACGACTGCGCGGGGAACGATGACAGGATCGTGGCGTCCCTTGATCTGCAGCGTACGTTCAACATGGTCACGGCCGATGGTTTGCTGTGGCTGAAAGATGGATGGAGTTGGCTTGATATGAGCGCGCAGAAGGACGGGAGAGCCGTCGCTGATGCCGCCTAAAATACCGCCGGCGTGGTTGGTTTTCTTGGAAACCTGTCCATCCTTTATGCAAAAGGCATCGTTGTTTTCGGAGCCTTTGCGGGAAGAAACCTCGATGCCGTCACCGATTTCAACAGCTTTGACTGCACCGATGGACATGATCGCTGAAGCAAGCCTTGCATCAAGCTTGTCAAAGACCGGATCGCCGATCCCGGCAGGAAGACCGGTCACACAGCATTCGATCACGCCGCCGGAGGAATCCTGATTTTTGATACAGGTTTCGAGAAAGGCTTCTGCGTCGGCGGAAGCTTTTTTATCCGGCATACCAGTAGCGGTCTGAGTGATTGCTTCCCGGTCAAAGGTATCCGGATGAATGGAAACAGGACCGATCGAACGGGTATAGGCGCAGACATCGATACCGAGCCGGTTTAAGATCTTTATGGCGATTGCACCGGCGGCAACACGTCCGGTCGTTTCTCTTCCGGAGGAACGGCCGCCGCCGCGATAGTCACGAAAGCCGTATTTTTCATCAAAGGTGTAGTCTGCATGTCCGGGACGGTAGTTCTGGGCGATTTCCGTATAATCGGAGGATCGCTGAGAGGTATTATAGACGAGCAGAGAAATCGGAGTTCCTGTTGTTTTTCCGTCGAAAATGCCGGAGAGGATCTGAACCTCGTCAGCCTCCTTTCGTTGAGTGACATATTTGCCGGAGCCGGGCTTTCTCCTGTCGAGATAAGGCTGGATATCAGCCTCGCATAAGGGAAGGCCTGCCGGACAGCCATCTATGACAGCGCCGATCGCCTTGCCATGGGATTCTCCCCATGTGGAAACGCGGAAAATGGTGCCAAAAACAGAACCGGACATGAAACACACTCCTTTCGATAAGGGATTTTTCCCTATAGTATAAAACATTTTTTTGACGGATACAAGGGAATCTGTTATACTAATTTTTATCTATGCATGGTGAAAACGATTTTCTAGAGAAACGGGGTATATCTGATTTATGAAAAAAACAAGACAGGCGAATCTGGAGCTTCTCAGGCTTCTCGCCATGGTATTTGTTGTGACGGCACACCTGATGAACCATGGAAATCTGATCGGAGCTGCGAAGATGGGGACTGCTTCTTATTATCTGGTTTGGACGTTGTTTGGCGTTTCCTTTACCTGTATCAATCTGTATCTGTTGATCAGCAGCTACTTTCTGACGGAATCGAGATTCAGCCTTTGGAAGCTTGTAAAAATGGCGGTTCAGGTACTGTTTTATGCTTTGGGAATTACGACGATTTATTGGATTTTTACAGATGTACCCCATGACTTGGAATATCTGGTCTATTCGATTTTACCGATCTCATCGGATTTTTATTGGTTTGTTTCCATGTATGTAGGCATGTATGTGCTGGCACCGGTGATGAATAAGCTGATCCTGGCACTGACTAAGCGTCAGCTTGCCTGTGCGTGTGCTCTGGCTCTGGCTTTGGTGTCTGTGTGGCCAAACATTTTTTATTTTTCTTCGGCCCTTAATACCGCCGGCGGTGTAAGTATATCGTGGTTTTTGACGATTTATCTGTGCGGAGCCTATATCCGTTTGTATTATCAGCCGGATGGAAAATTCCTGAAATGGTTCCTGCCTGCAGTTGGAACCTCCCTGCTGATTCCCCTCAGCCGGTTTGTGATCGAGGCACTGCTGTCCTTTCCGTTTGGCGCGATCAGCTTTCTGGACGATCTGATGTGGGGGTATAGTGTGTTTTATGTCTATAGCTCGATTCTGGTGACAGCTACGTCGATTTTTTTGTTTCTTGCATTTTTGAATCTGAGGATTGCACCGGGAAGAGGCGCAGGCCTGATCAATCGGATTGCAGGTGCGTCCTTTGGCGTTTACCTGATCCATGATCACTACTATATCCGGGAAAGTCTCTGGACGAAAATCGACGGCGCTGCCTGGCTTGGACACTGGTATCTGCCCTTTGCCTGTATTGGGGTGATAGCAGCGATCTACCTGGTATGTACAGCGATCGAGCTGCTTCGGCAAAAACTGTTTGCACCCTTTGAAAAAAGTACGGCGATCGCAGGCTTTTTCCAAAAAGCGGATGATAAATTAAAGAAAATCTGGAATGGAGATTAAGATGAGTGAAAAGATGACCTACAAGGTATTGAAACAGGAGGGACGTGCAAAACGTGCGGTAATGGAAACTGTGCATGGTACGATCCAGACACCGGTTTTTATGAATGTCGGAACCGTTGCTGCGATCAAGGGTGCGGTTTCTACGGAGGATCTGGAAGGACTGGGCACACAGGTGGAGCTTTCCAACACCTATCATCTGCATGTGCGTCCCGGTGATGAAAAGATCAAGGCGATGGGTGGACTGCATCGCTTTATGAGCTGGAATAAGCCGATTTTGACCGATTCCGGCGGATTTCAGGTGTTTTCACTGGCTGGTCTGCGGAAGATCAAAGAGGAGGGGGTAACCTTCCGCTGCCATATCGACGGGCATAAGATCTTCATGGGACCGGAAGAGAGTATGCGGATTCAGTCCAATCTCGCATCTACCATTGCAATGGCATTCGATGAGTGTGCGCCTGCAAAAGCGGAGAGAAGCTACGTGCAGCCTTCCGTAGACCGGACGACAAGATGGCTGGAGCGCTGCAAAAAAGAGATGGCTCGCCTGAACAGCCTGGACGATACGATCAATAAGCAGCAGCTTTTGTTCGGCATTAACCAGGGTGCAATTTACTCGGATATCCGAGTAGAGCATGCCAAACGGATTACAGACCTGGATCTGGACGGTTATGCGGTCGGCGGTCTTGCAGTCGGTGAGACCCATGAGGAAATGTATCATATTCTGGAAGAGACAGTTCCCTATTTGCCCGTGGACAAACCGACCTATCTGATGGGAGTCGGTACACCTGCAAATATTTTGGAGGCAGTGGAACGCGGTGTGGACTTTTTTGACTGCGTATATCCCACCAGAAACGGACGTCATGGACATCTATATACAAACTTCGGCAAGATCAATCTGTTCAATGCGCAGTATGAGCTGGATATGCAGCCCATCGAGCCAGGGTGTCAATGCCCTGTCTGCAGACGGTATTCCAGAGCCTATATCCGTCACCTGTTAAAAGCAAAAGAGATGCTGGGCATGCGCCTGTGCGTCATGCACAACCTGTATTTCTATAATACGATGATGACAGAAATCCGGGATGCGCTGGATAAGGGAGAATTTGCAGCATATAAGAAGCGAAAACTTGACGGCATGCAAAGAATTGTGTATGATGGAAAATAGGCTACGGTAAAGAGACCGGGCAGGGAGAATCCTGCAGGGCAGGGTTTTACTTTATAAACCAGGAGGAATATAGAAAATGAGTATTTTACTGACAGCATCTGAGTCAGCAAGCGCAGGCAGCATGATTCCGCTTATTTTAATGTATGTGGTAGTTTTTGGTGTATTTTTCTACTTCGTACTGTATCGTCCGCAGAAGAAAGAGCAGAAGAAGACCAGCGCAATGCTTTCTACTCTGGAGATCGGAGATTGCGTTCTGACCACCAGCGGCTTCTACGGAATCATCATCGACATCACAGATGATACCGTTATCGTTGAGTTCGGCAACAACAAAAACTGCCGTATTCCGATGCAGAAGAGCGCGATCGTACAGGTGGAAAAGGCTGATGCAGAAGCACCTGCAGATACAAAGAAGAAATAAGACGAATTTTGAGACAGATAAAAGAACCGGAATATGCGCATGTGATAGGCTCACAGGACGTGTGTTCCGGTTTTTTCGTCACACAGCGATTTGTGACGCAGGCATCACAAAGCAGCTGGGATCGCAGAGCCGAACTGGACGTTTTCCTCGCGACACCTTCGGCACAAAGCGCCTGCGGAATGGAGGATTTTATGAAAGTTGTTGATATGCACTGCGACACGATCGCAGCACTTTATGAAAACAAAGAAAAAGGGTGGACACTGCAGGACAACAAACTGCATATTCGTCTGGATAAGATGAAACAGGGGGATTACCTGCTTCAGAATTTTGCACTGTTCGTCTGTACAGAAAATTGTGAAGATCCATATCAGCAGGCGCTGACACTGGCGGACTGCTTTGATCGGCAGATGGCACTGTTTCCGGAGCAGATTGGTCAGGTCAGATGCTATAACGACATTTTGGAAAATCAGAAAAACGGGCGCATGAGCGCGCTTTTGACAATCGAAGAGGGTGCGGTGTGTCAGGGCAGCCTGGAAAAGCTGCGGGAATTTTATGACAGAGGTGTCCGAATGTTGACGCTGACCTGGAATTTTCCAAACGAGATCGGTTTTCCGAATTTTGGCATTTCCGGGGATGGCAAGCCGGATAGGACGGTTCCGAACACGAAGGATGGGCTGACAGAGTTCGGATTTTTATTTCTGGAAGAGATGGAGCGGCTCGGAATGATCGTGGATGTGTCCCATCTGTCGGACGCGGGCTTTTATGACGTGGCGTCCCATGCGAAGCGTCCCTTTGTCGCAAGCCATTCCGATGCCCGCGCAATCTGTCCGGCGGTGCGCAATTTAACGGACGACATGATCTGTTTGCTGGCAGAAAAAGGCGGTGTGACCGGACTGAACTTCTGTCCGTCCTTTTTAAATGCCCAAAAGGACTATCCGGGCACAGCTGCAGACGTGGCACGCCATGCGGCACATATCATAAAAGTCGGCGGAGAGGACTGCCTGGGACTGGGCAGCGATTTTGACGGAATTCGGACCCATGCAGAGCTCCCGGGCGCAGACGCAATGCCGGTTCTGGAGGATGCGCTTGCAAAGGCAGGGCTTACCGCCAGACAGCGTGATAAGGTCATGGGAGAAAATGTACTGCGCGTATACCGGGAGGTGTTGGGATAAGGCGCTGTATTCTGCTTGCAGATTTTCAGACGGAATGTTATACTGAGATCAATCTCACAAAAGAAAAATGCTGCAGAGATTGAGGATGGATTTTTTGAAATGAACATAAATGAAATTGCAAAGTTGGCAAATGTCTCCCGGGCCACCGTTTCCCGTTACTTTAACGATGGCTATGTCAGTGCAGAAAAGCGGGAGCAGATCCGCAGGGTGATCGAGGAGACAGGTTATAAACCGTCTGCGCAGGCACAGATGCTGCGTACCAAAAAGACGAAGCAGATCGGTGTGATTATCCCGAAGATCAATTCCGAATCCATCAGCGGGATGATCTCCGGGATCAGCAAGGAGCTAAAGCAGGCGGGCTTCTGGCTGCTTTTGGCAAACACGGAAAACCAGGAACGCGAGGAAGTGGAGTATTTAAAGCTCTTTTCCGAAAATCAGGTGGACGGGATTATCCTGATCGGGACGATTTTCACACCGGCGCACAAGCGTGCACTGCGCGCGCTGCAGGTTCCGGTCGTGGTGCTGGGACAGAAGCTGGAAGGCTACAGCTGCGTCTATCAGGATGATTATCTTGCAGCAAAGGAATCCGCGCGTATGATGTTAAAGGATGCGAAGCATCCGGCGTGTCTTGGTGTGACGAAGCGAGATCATGCAGCCGGGGAAGAACGTTTCCGTGGATTTTTGGATGTTCTGGAAGAAAAGGGAATAGACTGGGACAACAGCTTTTATGAGGAAAGTGCTTTTTCTGTTGAGGACGGCTATGAGGCAATGGGACGCTTATGGGAGCGGCATCCGGAGATTGATGCAGTATTTGGGGCAACGGATTCTGTAGCGCTCGGCGCGCTTGGCTGGCTGCAGGAGCATCAGATCCGGATTCCGCAGCAGGTTGCGATTTCCGGCGTGGGCGACACGGTTTCCGGGCGGATCGTTGCGCCGAAGCTTTCCAGCGTGCACTTTTTTTACCAGACCAGCGGACAGGAGGCGGCGCGGCTTTTGCTGGAGCTGATGAATGGAAATCCTGCGGGAAAAGAAATTAAAATGGGTTTTCGTACAGAGGAGAGAGGGACGACGCGCCAAACTGCGATTTAGAAAAATTTAAGAATTGTTTTGGAAAAGCTTCCACAGTTTTTGCGGGAGCTTTTTTTGTTGTGTCGGTATGCTTGTACTCAGAAAGAGAAAGCGAGGAATAGCAATGAACGAAACAAAAACAAAACAATCTGTAACACAGCAAAAATCAAACTGGAAGCCCTGGCAGATCGTGCTGGTGATCCTCCTCGGATTATGTGCCCTGCCGGTGGTGGTCCCGGTAGGGCTCGGACTGCTTGCCGCTGTAGTCGGCATTGCAGTAGCACTGGGTGCCTGCGTGCTCGGTCTGTTGGCCTGCAGTGCAGCCTGCGGCATCGGAATGATCCTTGTGCTGGCAGCACTGCTTCTGGGCGGACTGTTTTTCATCGGGACAGGAATTGTTTCGATGTTTCATGCGGTTGGCAGCGGCTTTGCGATTCTGGGCAGCGGCTTTATGATGACAGGCTCAGCAATCCTGGGCACAGCATTGCTGATCGGACTGGTGTGGCTGATCTGGAAAGGAATTTTATGGATCCGCAGCAAGGCTGGCGGAAAGAAAAAAGCCGGCAGCGCAGAGCCGGAACCTGAGGCAGCGCCCGGCGAACAGATGACGGGCACATCTGCTGCTGAAACGGACAGCAACGGATTTCACCTGCTGGAGAGAAAGGAGACGGACAGCGATGAAAAATAAAACATTGAAAAAGACGCTTCTGATCTCGACAGGTCTGTTGGCAGCAGGCGGCATCTGTATTGGCATTGGGATTGCGATGGGAGGAAGCCCGGTGTTTTATCTGGATAACGAAGGAATTCATTTGAAAGAGACAACAGCCTGCCCGGAGACGGTACAGGATTATGCCGGACAGAAGCAGCTGGCAGCGTTTGAAAAAATTGAGGTGGATCTGAAATACGGAGAGTTTTCTTTGGAGGAAGGCGATTCTTATAGTGTTGAATATCTTCTGGCAGGCGATCGGGAAGAACCGGTGTGCCAGGTGGAGAATGGAACACTCATAGTGAAAGAAGGCGATTTCGGGGAAACGCAGGAAGGAAATCGGTGGTATTTCCGGCTCTGGGGAGAAGAAGGAGAACGGCGGCAGGATGATCCTTATGTGAAAATCACAGTGCCGAAGGGTGCCAGGTTGAAAGAGGTTTCGGTCGATGCACCGTGGGATATCGATCTTGCAGCGAATCTTTCTGCAGAGAAGCTTTCTGTAAAGACGAGCTATGGTGAGATTAAAATGGAGGACTGGAACGGAATTGACCTGAGTATTTACGACGAAGACGGTGACATCAAGACCGGAAATCTGACCGGTAATAAGGTAGAGATCACCGGTCTGTATGGAGATCTGAACATTGGCTGTATCGAAAGCACACAGGCGTCTTTGGAAGCGGAGAATGGTTCGGTAACTGTTTTTGCAGGAACGCAGGGCACGCTGGACGTAAAAAACAGTTACGGGGATACGAACATATACGAAATGCAGAAGGCGGATGCATATGGATATGATCTTCGCACAGAATATGGTGAAATTCATTTTTCGGGATATGAGATGATGGAAAATGAGAACGGAGACGCAGCAGAGTACAGAAAACAGGCACCCGGCAGTGCTGTCATCCGGGTATCCGCAGAAAACGGCGATATCAAAATCCGGGAGAATGTTGCGCAAAGCACTTTGGAAGAAACAGTTGCAGAAACAAAATCTGTAGACGAAGAGGAGTGATTTCAATTTCATAAAGACGTAGAGACAGCTCCGGCAATCTAAAAAAAGGATTGTCGGAGCTGCTTGTATAAGTTGCCTGAAAAGATGTATACTCTTTTTGGCGAAAACGTGAATTTACAAAATGTCGTGAAAACAGAGGGCGGGGGTTACCATGGATTACAGGAAAACAGCACAGCAGATCTGTGACAACATAGGAGGCAGGAAAAATATCATCAGCGCTGAGCACTGTGCGACGCGACTGCGTCTGGTCATCGGAGACAATGACAAGTGCAGCAAGGAAGCAATCGAAGCAATCGACGGTGTGAAGGGAGTCTTTTTCGCGTCCGGACAGCTGCAGATTATTTTCGGGACAGGAACGGTCAACAAGGTTTACGACGAATTTATCCAGATCGCGGGCATCAGCGCATTTTCCAGGGAAGAAGTCCGACAGGCAGCAAGCACAAAGACGAGCCTTTGGAGGCGTGCAGTAAAGACATTGGGAGATGTATTTATTCCGATCATTCCGGCGATCGTAGCGAGCGGTCTGCTGGTGGGGATTCTGGAAGGACTTTGTGAGGTTTATCCTGCAATGGAGCAGTCCGGTACATATACGATCCTTCACCTGTTTTCGAATGCGGCATTTGTTTTTCTGCCGATCCTGATCGCGATCAGCGCGGCAAAGGTATTTGGCGGAAATCTGTATCTTGGTGCAGTTATCGGTATGATCATGATTCATCCGGATTTGATGAATGCATGGAGTGTTGTAGATGCAGAAAGTATTCCTAAATTGAATGCATGGTTCGGGTTATATCAGATCGAGCTTGTCGGCTATCAGGGACATGTCATTCCGGTTGTGATCGCAGTATGGTTTATGAGCATGCTGGAAAAGAAACTGCACAAGATCGTTCCGGAAATTATCGACCTGTTTGTGACACCGCTTGTGACGGTGCTTGTAACGGGGTATTTGACCCTGACAATTTTCGGACCTGTTTTTTCCTGGGTGGAAAACGGCGTACTGGAAGGCGCTCAGTGGCTGATTACGCTTCCCTTTGGAATCGGTGCGGCACTGTGCGGCGCGGTCTATGCGCCGACGGTTGTAGCGGGTGTACATCATATGTATAGCGCGCTGGAAGCGGGACTGATTTCAAAAAGCGGATTAAATACGTGGATGCCAATTGCGACGGCAGCCAATGTCGGTCAGGGTGCAGCGGCGCTTGCTCTGGCATTAAAAACCAAAAACAGCAAGGTAAAGGCCCTTGCGCTGCCGTCTTCGCTGTCCGCATTTTTAGGCATCACCGAGCCTGCAATTTTTGGTGTCAATATCCGTTACATGAAACCGTTTGTGGCAGGAATGATCGGAGGGGCCTGCGGTGCACTGATTGCCGGATGGACAGGCATCGGAGCGACAGCTTATGGCGTAACCGGACTGTTCGGATATCTGATTACGACGGATGATACGCTGCAATATACCCTTGTGATTGCGGTAGCGTTTGTGGTCAGCTTCGTGATTTCATGGGTGCTGTATCATGATGAGAAAGCGCCTGGCGAGAAAACCGCCGCACGAAAGCAGTAAACCTATATCCGAAAAGAATGGAAAACACGAAATTCATTCCTTCAAGTTATAAAAGCCATATCAAACCGATATGGCTTTTTTCCTGTTTTTATTGAAAAATATACAGTGTTACGTTAAACTTAGAAAGAACAGCTCAATTACAATTGGGCGCAGTATTGGAGGAACAGCTCGATGAAATTACAGATTGCATGTATTCCGGGCGATGGAATCGGACCGGAAATTGTAGCACAGGCGAATAAAGTACTGGATCAGGTGGCAAAGAAATTCGGCCATGAAATAGAGCGCAAGGAGATTTTGATGGGCGGTGCATCGATTGATGTGCACGGCGTACCGCTGACAGATGAGGCGATTGCGACAGCGAAGGCGGCAGATGCGGTTCTGATGGGTTCGATCGGCGGAGATACCAACACCTCCCCCTGGTACAAGCTCCCTCCGGAAAAGCGTCCGGAAGCAGGTCTGTTGAAGATCCGCAAAGCACTCAACTTATTTGCAAATTTAAGACCGGCTTATTTGTATCCGCAGCTTGCAGGCGCGTGCCCGTTAAAAGAAGAAATTAGCCAGGCAGGCTTTGACATGCTGATTATGAGAGAGCTGACCGGCGGTCTGTATTTTGGCGAGCGCCATACGACGACAGAAAACGGCGTGCGCAAGGCAGTCGATACCCTGACCTACACCGAAGAGGAAATCCGCCGAATCGCGATCAAGGCGTTTGATGTAGCGCGCAAGAGAAAAGGCAAAGTGACGAGCGTGGACAAGGCAAACGTGCTGGATTCCTCGAGACTGTGGAGAAGCGTGGTGGAAGAGGTGGCAAAGGATTATCCTGATGTGGAGCTGTCTCATATGCTCGTGGACAACTGTGCGATGCAGCTGGTCAAAGATCCGGCGCAGTTCGATGTGATCCTGACCGAAAATATGTTTGGCGATATTCTTTCGGATGAAGCGAGCATGGTGACCGGCTCGATCGGTATGCTGTCTTCCGCAAGCTTAAACGATACAAAGTTCGGCTTATATGAGCCCAGTCACGGCAGTGCGCCGGATATCGCGGGCAAAGATCTCGCAAATCCCATTGCAACTGTGCTGAGTGCTGCCATGATGCTGCGTTACACCTTTGATCTGGATAAAGAGGCAGAAGCAGTGGAAGAAGCGGTTCGCAAGGTTCTGGCAGAGGGCTATCGCACCGGAGATATTATGGCCGTAGGGTGTACATTAGTTGGATGCAGCAAGATGGGCGATCTGCTTGCAGAGCGGATTTGATTTTTGATAACAGAATGCGAGGAACGAACAAATGAGAAGTGATAATGTAACAAAAGGCGTCCAGCAGGCACCGCACAGAAGTCTGATGAATGCACTGGGAATGACAGAGGAGGAAAAGAACAGACCGCTGATCGGTATCGTAAACTCCTATAACGAAATCGTGCCCGGACATATGAACCTGGATAAAATTACAGAAGCGGTCAAGCTCGGCGTCGCGATGGCTGGAGGCACCCCGGTTGTATTCCCGGCAATCGCAGTCTGCGATGGTATCGCGATGGGACATGTCGGCATGAAATATTCCCTCGTAACCAGAGACCTGATCTGCGACAGCACCGAGTGTATGGCGATGGCACATCAGTTCGATGGTCTGGTATGTATCCCTAACTGTGATAAAAATGTGCCCGGTCTTTTGATGGCAGCGGCAAGACTGAATATCCCGACGATTTTTGTTTCCGGCGGTCCAATGCTGGCAGGACATCTGCACGGCAGAAAGAGAAGCTTATCTTCTATGTTTGAAGCAGTAGGCTCCGTGGCAGCAGGCACCATGTCGCTGGAAGAGCTGCAGGAATACGAAGAAAAAGTATGTCCGACCTGCGGTTCCTGTTCCGGTATGTACACCGCAAACTCCATGAACTGTCTGACAGAGGCGCTGGGCATGGGCTTAAAGGGCAACGGCACAATTCCGGCAGTATATTCTGCACGTATCCAGCTGGCAAAGCATGCCGGTATGCAGATTATGGAGCTGGTTCGCAAGGATATCAAGCCCCGCGACATCATGACAAAGGATGCGTTCTTAAACGCCCTGACCGTCGATATGGCGCTCGGCTGTTCTACAAACTCCATGCTGCATCTGCCTGCAATCGCGCATGAGGCAGGCGTAGAGCTGAACATGGAAATCGCAAATGAAATTTCTTCCCATACACCGAACCTGTGTCATCTGGCACCTGCAGGTCCGACTTACATTGAAGACTTAAATGAGGCTGGCGGCGTATACGCAGTTATGAATGAATTAAATAAGAAGGGACTGTTAAAGACAGACCTGATGACGGTAACCGGAAAGACCGTCGGCGAAAATATCGAAGCCTGTGTAAACCGCAATCCCGAAGTGATTCGTCCGATTGAAAATCCCTATTCTGAGACAGGCGGTATCGCTGTACTCAAAGGCAACCTGGCTCCGGATACCGGTGTTGTAAAGAGAAGCGCTGTTGTACCGGAAATGATGGTTCATGAAGGCCCTGCAAGGGTATTTGACTGCGAAGAGGACGCAATTGCTGCGATCAAGGGCGGCAAGATTGTTCCCGGCGATGTCGTTGTGATCCGTTACGAGGGACCCAAAGGCGGCCCCGGCATGAGAGAAATGCTGAATCCGACTTCTGCAATCGCAGGTATGGGTCTTGGTTCCAGTGTTGCGCTGATTACGGACGGTCGTTTCTCCGGCGCATCCAGAGGTGCGTCGATTGGTCATGTTTCCCCGGAGGCTGCTGTCGGCGGTCCCATCGCGCTGGTAGAAGAGGGCGATATCATCAGCATCAATATTCCGGAAAATCGTCTGGATATGAAGGTTTCGGATGAAGTGCTGGCAGAGAGAAGGGCAAAATGGCAGCCCAGAGAGCCGAAGGTAACCACCGGATATCTTGCACGTTACCGGGAAATGGTAACCAGCGGAAACAGAGGCGCTGTACTCGAAATTAAGAAATAAGGATAAAAAGGGGAGGACGATATGGTTCGTACAGGTGCTGAAATCGTCATAGAGTGTTTAAAAGAACAGGGCGTGGATGTTGTGTTCGGATATCCGGGCGGCTCCATTTTGAATGTATATGATGCGTTATACAATCATAGCGATGAGATTTTCCATGTGCTGACATCTCATGAACAGGGTGCTGCACATGCAGCAGATGGCTATGCGCGTGCAACCGGAAAAGTTGGTGTGTGTATGGCGACCAGTGGTCCCGGCGCGACGAATCTGGTTACCGGCATTGCGACCGCGTACATGGATTCCGTTCCGATGGTAGCGATTACCTGTAATGTAACGCTGCCGCTTCTGGGAAAAGATTCCTTCCAGGAGGTCGATATCGCAGGCGTGACGATGCCGATCACCAAACACGGTTACATTGTAAAAGATGTCAATATTCTGGCAGATACGCTGCGCAAGGCATTTCACATTGCAAAATCCGGCAGACCCGGACCGGTACTGGTAGATATTACCAAAGATGTAACGGCAGCGAGCTGTGAATATACACCCAAAGAGCCGGAATCAGTTGAACGTGCCGGACATTACACGCAGGAAGATCTAGATGCCGCGCTGGAAGTGATTTCCAAGGCGAAAAAACCCTATATTTACCTGGGCGGCGGAGCAATTCTTTCTGGCGCTTCAGAAGAGGTGCGTGCCTTTGCCAAAAAACTGGATTCTCCGGTCTGTGATACCCTGATGGGAAAGGGGGCATATGACGGTTACGATCCGCTCTATACCGGTATGATCGGTATGCACGGCACAAAGACCTCCAACCTCGGAGTGAGCGAATGTGACCTTCTGGTGGCACTGGGCGCGAGATTTTCTGACCGTGTCATCGGCAATGCATCCTTATTTGCAAAGAATGCAAAGATCCTGCATATCGATATTGATGCTGCTGAGATCAATAAAAATATCCATGCGGACGTGTCCATTGTCGGAGATCTGAAGGATGTTTTGACAAAGCTGATCGCACGGATGGAACAGATGCATCATCCGGAGTGGACGGCGCATATTCTGGAATTAAAAGAAAAGTATCCGCTCAAATATGACGACAGCCAGTTGAGCTGCCCTTATATTATAGAAGAATTAGACCGCATTACGAAAGGCAATGCAATTATCACAACCGACGTCGGACAGCATCAGATGTGGGCGGCGCAGTATTATCATTATACGAAGCCCCGCACGTTTTTGTCCTCCGGCGGTCTTGGCACGATGGGCTACGGTATCGGGGCATGCATCGGCGCGAAAACAGGCTGCCCGGACAAAATCTGCGTTAATATCGGCGGAGACGGATGCTTCCGTATGAACCTGATTGAGCTTGCAACAGCCAGCAGATATCAGATTCCGATCATCCAGATCATCATCAACAATCATGTTCTGGGCATGGTGCGCCAGTGGCAGACGCTCTTTTATGGAAAACGCTATTCCCAGACGGTTCTGGAGGATGCAGTGGATTACTGCAAGGTAGCAGAAGGATTGGGATGCGCGGCAATCCGCGTCACTGCGAAGGAGGAGGTTGCTCCGGCAATTGAAAAGGCAATCGCACTTCAGAAGCCGGTTGTCATCGACTGCAGAATTCCTGAAGACGATAAGGTATTTCCGATGGTTCCAGCGGGTGCAGCGATCAGCGAGGTTTTCGATGGGGATGACCTTGCAAGCAAATAAATTAACGTAGTAGTTGACTAAAGTGAAAAATACGGGTACAATAGACCGAAAGGTCGGTATCCGTATTTTTATTCAGGCATGAGCGGTATTCGATATCATTTTTTTTAATCCAAATGTCCGTATCACAAAAACACATGTTTGATTAGAACGGGCAGATCGGCTTTTTAGAAAATTCAAGTGCCGCACAGGCGGCGGAATGAGAGGTAAAAATGTCCAGAGTGTACAATTTCAGTGCAGGCCCGGCTGTCCTGCCGGAAGAAGTGCTGCAGGAAGCAGCAGACGAAATGCTTGATTACAGAGGCTGTGGAATGTCAGTTATGGAGATGAGCCATCGTTCCGGTACCTATCAGAAAATCATCGATGAGGCGGAGGCTGATTTACGTCAGCTGATGGGAATCCCCGATAACTATAAAGTGCTGTTTTTACAGGGTGGCGCAAGCCAGCAGTTTGCGATGATTCCGATGAACCTGATGAAAAACCGCGTAGCGGATTACATCATAACCGGACAGTGGGCGAAAAAGGCGTGGAAAGAGGCTTCCATTTACGGAAAGGCAAATGCGGTTGCATCCTCCGAGGATCAGACCTTTTCCTATATTCCGGACTGCTCCGATCTGCCGATCGACCCGGACGCGGATTATGTATATATTTGTGAAAATAACACCATTTACGGAACCAAATTCAAAACGCTTCCGAATACAAAGGGAAAACCCCTTGTTGCGGATGTTTCCTCCTGCTTCTTATCCGAGCCGGTTGATGTGACCAAATATGGCATGATTTACGGTGGCGTTCAGAAGAATATTGGACCTGCCGGCGTAGTTATCGCAATTATCCGGGAAGACCTGATTACAGAAGATGTGCTGCCCGGCACGCCCACCATGTTAAAATATAAAATTCATGCGGATGCGAAATCTCTTTACAACACGCCTCCGGCATACGGAATTTACATCTGCGGCAAAGTATTTAAGTGGCTGCAAAAGCGCGGCGGTCTGGAAGCAATGAAAGAATACAACGAGAAAAAAGCGAAAATTCTGTATGATTTCCTGGATGAAAGCAAGCTGTTCAAAGGCACCGTCCGCAAGGAAGACCGTTCGTTGATGAACGTTCCGTTTATCACAGGCAATGCCGATCTGGATGCAAAATTTGTTGCAGAGGCAAAGAAAAACGGTCTGGAGAACTTAAAGGGACACAGAAGCGTCGGCGGCATGCGCGCAAGCATTTACAATGCAATGCCGATGGAGGGCGTGGAAAAGCTGGTTGCCTTTATGAAAGAGTTTGAAGCGCAGAATCAGTAAGCAGAGTGGGAGGTTTCAATGAGAAATTATTATTGCATGAATCCGATCGCACAGGTCGGACTCGATAATTTTTCGAAAAATTATATCAAAACAGACGAAATTACAGAAGCAGAAGGCATCCTGGTTCGAAGCGCATCGATGCATGATATGGAGCTGCCGGATGGACTTTTAGCGGTTGCAAGAGCAGGAGCTGGCGTCAACAATATCCCGCTGGAGAAATGCGCGGAAAAAGGTATCGTCGTGTTCAATACACCGGGTGCAAACGCAAACGGCGTAAAAGAGCTGGTCATTGCCGGAATGCTTTTAGCAAGCCGTGACGTCGTATCGGGCATCAACTGGGTGAAAGAAAATCAGGAAGATGAAAATATTGCGAAGGATGCGGAGAAAGCGAAGAAGAAGTTTGCCGGTACAGAGGTGATGGGCAAGCGCCTCGGTATCATCGGACTGGGTGCGATCGGCGTCAAGGTTGCTAACGTGGCGCGTCATCTCGGAATGGAAGTGCTCGGCTATGATCCGTATGTATCGGTCGATGCGGCGTGGAAGTTAAGCCGCGACGTCAGACATGTGCTGGATGTCAATGAAATCTATGAGCAGTGCGATTATATCACAATCCATGTGCCACTGATGGACAGCACAAAAAATATGATCAGCGCAGAAGCTATCTCCCGGATGAAGGACGGCGTGATTTTGTTAAACTTTGCAAGAGATCTGCTGGTGGATGAAGAAGCTGTGTTAGACGGAATTACCGCCGGAAAAATCCGCCGCTACGTTTCGGATTTCCCGAATCCGGTCACGGCAGGAAAGCCGGGCTGCATCGTCATCCCGCATCTGGGCGCTTCGACCGAGGAGTCGGAAGAAAACTGTGCGGTTATGGCAGTCAGACAGCTGCAGGAATATCTCGAAAACGGAAATATTCTCCACAGCGTCAACTTCCCGGACTGCGATATGGGTGTGTGCACGGCAGAAAGTAGAGTCGTGATTTTCCATAAGAATATCGCAAACATGATCGCGAAGTTCTCCTCCGTCCTCGGCTGGAACAACTTAAACATCGCAAATATGATGAACAAATCCAAAGGCGATGTTGCATATACGATGGTCGACCTGGAGTCCCCCGTAAGCGGCAGTATTGTCAATCAGTTAAAGACGATCGACGGCGTGTTCCGCGTGCGGGTGGTGAAGTAAAACGCAGGCGTTCTGTAACGGAGAGTCACAGACCCCGGAGAAAGGCAGTATGGTGCCAGTCTTCGGGGTCTTTTCTGTATGGTACTGTGGGTATATTCTGTGTTTGAGCGTGCGATCCGTGCTGCGTTTGCACAAGATATTTATTTCTGTCCCTGTGCCGGTGTGTTCTGTGCTGCCAGCTGTTTTTTAAACAGGGTGCGGAAAATCAGGCGGGAGAGCGGTCCGCAGTAGAACATCTGCCAGAAAAATGCCATCGGCAGGTTGCAGCCAAAGGTGTGCGCCCATGTGCCGAAGCTGGGCTCCTTGAACAGCAGGGTAGCGACGAGACTCATGATCGGACACATGATGCAGATGATCATCAGGGAAATCGCGGGGGACTGCCGTGCAGTACACCGCTTAGACATTTTCCCTTGCCTATTGTGCCCGGGAAGGGTAAAATAAAAATAAGAGGAGCGCGGCAAAAGCGTCAGGCAGGAGGGTATCGAATGAACGAAAAACTGTATAGGCTGATGAACTGGCCTGAAATAGAGGCAATTATTTATTCTGAGGAGGACGATCCGCACCGGCTTTTGGGACCGCACCGGGAAGGCAATGCGACGGTGGTGCAGGCATTTTATCCGGGCGCTGTTTCGATGGAACTGAAGCTGCCCGGTCAAAAGACCGTGGAAATGGAGCAGGCGGACGAGGCTGGCTATTATGCCGCACTGGTTGGCGGTAAGGAAATCGGAAGCTATACATTAAAGGCTTCTTTGGAAGATGGCACAACAGAAGAATTTGAAGATCCCTATCGGTTTGCTCCGGTCATTACCAAAGAGGATACGGCGCGGTTTGCGGCAGGAATCCATTATGAAGCTTACCGTATCCTTGGTGCGCATATGATGACCATCGACAAAACCCAGGGCGTGCATTTTGCAGTCTGGGCACCGAATGCGCTGCGGGTCAGTGTTGTGGGAGATTTTAACCATTGGGATGGACGCAGACATCAGATGCGCCGCCTGTGGGATTCCGGTATTTTTGAAATTTTTATTCCCGGAGTTAGAGAGGGCGAGAATTATAAGTTTGAGCTGAAATTAAAGGGCGGTCTGACTTACCTGAAGGCAGATCCCTATGCGTTTGGACAACAGCTCCGCCCGGACACGGCATCTGTTGTTCGCAACATCGATGGCTTTGCCTGGGAAGATGAAGCATGGATCTTGGCACGAGAAAAAAGCTGTCCTGAAAAAGAGCCGATGAGCGTTTATGAAATGTATCTGGGCTCCTTTGCAAAGCCCGAGGATGGCCGCAGATATTATAACTATCGGGAGTTTGCACCGAAGGTTATTTCCTATGTGAAGGAAATGGGCTATACCCATGTGGAGCTGATGCCGGTTATGGAGCACCCGCTGGATGGATCCTGGGGCTATCAGGTCATCGGCTATTATGCGCCGACTGCACGTTATGGCACACCACAGGATTTTATGTATTTTGTCAACGAGCTGCACAAAGCAGGAATCGGCGTGATTCTGGACTGGGTTCCGGCCCATTTTCCGAGAGATGCTTATGGACTGTCCGGGTTCGACGGGACATGCCTGTATGAGCACAAAGACCCGAGACAGGGGGCGCATCCGCATTGGGGAACGCTGATCTATAATTACGGCAGACCGCAGGTAAGCAACTACCTGATTGCCAATGCGCTTTACTGGGTGGAGCAGTTCCATGCAGACGGAATCCGGATGGACGCGGTCGCTTCAATGCTGTATCTCGATTACGGAAAGCAGGATGGCGAATGGATTGCCAACATGTACGGCGGCAATGAAAATCTGGAAGCGATCGAATTTTTAAAGCATACAAACAGCATGATTCAAAAACGCGGCAGGGGCGCGGTTACGATCGCGGAGGAATCCACAGCATGGCCGAAGGTGACGGGCGATTTAAACGATGGTGGTCTTGGCTTTACGATGAAATGGAATATGGGCTGGATGAACGATTTCCTCGACTACATGCAGTATGACCCATATTTCCGTGCGTATCATCACAACGATCTGACGTTTTCGATGGTTTATGCGTATTCCGAAAAGTTCATGCTCGTGTTATCCCATGACGAGGTTGTTCACGGCAAAGCGTCGATGCTTAGCAAGATGCCGGGAGAGGAAGCGGACAAATTCGCGAACCTGCGCGCAGGCTACGGTTATATGATGACGCATCCGGGCAAGAAGCTTTTGTTTATGGGACAGGATATCGCAGAGTACGACGAGTGGAACGAAGAGCGGGGCGTGGAATGGGAACTGCTAAAATATGATTATCATGAGCAGATACGCCGGTTTGTGAAGCGGTTAAATGAGCTGTATCGTAAAAACCCTGCGCTGTATGCGGAAGACGACAGCTGGGACGGCTTCGAATGGATTGACTGCATTGATGCAAACGAATGCACGCTTTCCTATCTGAGAAAGAGCGACAAAGAGGAAGAGACGCTTTTGGTATGCCTGAACTTTGCAAATGTGGACAGACCGGAGTATCGGGTGGGTGTACCTTTTGAAGGAAAATATACGGAAGTTTTAAACTCTGACGATATCGCCTTTGGCGGAAAAGGAAGAATTAACTCCTATGTACTGGAAGCGGAAGAAGTCGCATCCGACGGCAGGGAAAATTCGATCCTGATGCATCAGGCGCCGCTGTCTGTGAGCATTTTTGCCTATACGCCTTACACGGACGAAGAAAAAGAAGAGCGCAGAAAGATCGCCGAGGCTGCCCAAAATGCGGCGGAAGAGGCTGCGAGAAAAGCTACAGAGGAAGCTGCGAAAAAAGAAGCAATCGCTAAAAAAGCAGCGGAGGAGGCTGCAAAGAAGGAAGAAGCTGCGAGAAAAGCTGCAGAAGAGGCAGCTGAAAAGGAAGCGGTGGCAAGGCAGGCAGCAGAAGAGGTCGTAAGAAAAACGGCTGCTGCCAAAAAAGCGGTGGAAGAGGCTGCGAAGAAAGCAGCTGCCATGAAAAAGAAAACCCTGAAGGAAGAGCTGACCGAAAAGGCAGAGCAGGCGGACAGCGCGATTCTTGAGGGAAAAGAAAAAGAAAAGCCTGCACGCCGCACGACCCGCAAAAAGACAGCGACCGCGAAGGCTGTCGCACCGAAAGAGCCGACGGCTAAGAAGCTTGCGTCTGTAGCTAAGAAGTCTACCTCTTCCGCGAAAGTGACGAAAGGAACCAAAGCATGAGGAAGGTGCTGATGTCCGGCGCAGCATTTTTGACATCCTCTGTGACGCTGACAGGCGAGGAGATAGAAAGCCTTGCACCGGACGAATCCTTAAAGGATATGGAAAAACAGCTGAGCCTGCTGGAACGCTACTTAAACGAGCTGCCGGACAAGCTTCTGGGGCTTGGCGTCCGCACGGTGCTGGCGCTCATCCTGTTTGTGATCGGCAGCAGACTGATTGCGATGATCCGGCATTTTTTCAGACGGGCGATGGAGCGTTCCAGCGCGTCGGAGGAAGCGGCGCAGTTTCTGGACTCCTCGATTAAGTTTGTTTCGTATACGATTCTGGTGTTCATGATTCTGCAGCTGTTTGGTGTGGAGGCAGCAAGCATTGCGACGGTGATCGGTTCGGTCGGCGTAACGATCGGTCTGGCGATCCAGGGAAGCTTAAGTAACTGTATTGGCGGAATCCTGATCATGATGCTGAAGCCGTTTCATGTCGGAGATTATATCATCGAAGGGGGAGGTAACGAAGGGATTGTTCAGCAGATATCTGTCTTTTATACGAAGCTTGCAACCTATGATAATCAGATTATTCTGATCCCGAACGGAAACCTCGCAAACAGCAGCCTGACGAACGTGACGGATGAGGCGGAACGGCGTGTGGATTTGAAAGTCGGAATTTCGTATGATTCTGATATCCGCAGCGCACGGAAAGCAGTGCAGGAAATTGCGAAGAAAAACCCGTATGTGCTTCCGGAACGGGAGATCACAGTCAACGTAGACGAACTGGCAGACAGCAGTGTTGTCCTTGTTGTGAAATTCTGGGCGAAGAAGGAAAACTACTGGCAGGCGCGCTATACGATGCTGGAGGATATCAAATACGGCTTCGATGAAGCGGGCATCCGCATTCCGTATCCGCAGATGGATGTACATCTGGAGTCCGGGACTTGACTTACAAGAAAATCCATGTATAATTATTCCATATCTGCATAGAGCAGAAAAAGTCGGCGTGCGAGCCTTATCGCCCGCCGCTTTTTTTCCTCTTTACGCACCGGCTTGAGCGTATACATAGCCTGCCGGGGCAAAAGGTGGATACAAAGCTCGTTTGAACGGGCAATTTCACAGATGAAAGGAGACAAACGTAAAAAGTATGATAAAAGAACTGATGAAGTCGATCAGGGAATACAAGCGCGATTCGATCCTGACACCGATTCTGGTATCTCTGGAAGTGGTCATGGAATGTATCATCCCGTTTGTAGTCGCTCAGCTGGTCAATGAAATCAAAGCCGGAAGCGGTATGGGCGTCATTTCACGGTATGGTCTGATTCTGGTGGTGATGGCGCTTATGTCCCTCGCATTCGGAGCCGGAGCCGGTTCGGTCTGCGCGTCCGCGTCCTGCGGATTCGCCAAAAACCTGCGCAAGGATATGTTTTACCGGATTCAGGATTTTTCCTTTGAAAACATCGACAAATTTTCTACCTCGTCTTTAGTGACGAGAATGACGACGGACGTTATGAACGTCCAGCTGGCATTTATGATGCTGATCCGACTTGCGATCCGCAGCCCGCTGATGTTGATCTTTTCCTTTACGATGGCGTTTATTATGGGCGGAAAGATGGCGCTGATCTTCCTGGTGGTCATCCCGATTCTGGGGATCGGACTGTTTGCCGTGATCCATAAGGTAGGCCCGCTGTTTAAACGGGTATTCCGTAAGTACGACGCTCTGAACAATTCGATTCAGGAAAATGTCAAGGGCATGCGCGTGGTAAAATCCTTTGTGCGCGAGGAGTACGAAAAAGAAAAATTCCATCATGCGGCAGAAGAGGTTTGTCAGGATTTCACCCGCGCGGAGAAGATTCTGGCGATCAACAGCCCTCTGATGCAGTTTTGCCTGTATGTGGTTATGATTTTTGTCCTGTCCTTTGGTTCTTATACGATCATCACGAGCGGTGGTCTGGATCTGGACGTCGGACAGTTTTCTGCCCTTTTAGTATACAGCTTCCAGATATTAAATAGCCTGATGATGTTCTCGATGGTATTTGTCATGGTGACGATGGCTGCGGAATCCGCACAGCGAATCGTGGAAGTGTTAAAAGAGGACAGTACGCTGACAAGTCCTGCAGACCCGGTGGAGGAAGTGGCAGATGGTTCGATCGATTTCGACCATGTCAGCTTCAAATATTCTCTGCAGGCGGAGAAGATGGCGCTTGCCGATATCGATCTGCATATCCGTTCCGGGGAGACGATTGGAATTATCGGTGGTACCGGTTCTTCGAAGTCTTCCCTGATCCAACTGATTTCCAGACTTTATGACGCGACAGAGGGCGTTGTAAAGGTTGGCGGAAAAGACGTCAGAGAATATGATCTGGAAGCGCTGCGCAACCAGGTAGCAGTTGTATTACAGAAAAATATTCTGTTTTCCGGAACGATCAAGGAAAACCTGCGCTGGGGCAACCAGAACGCGACGGATGAGGAATTAAAGGAAGCATGCTGTCTGGCGCGGGCGGATGAATTTATCATGCAGTTCCCGGATCAATACGATACGCATATCGAACAGGGAGGCAGCAATGTGTCCGGCGGTCAGAAGCAGAGACTTTGTATCGCAAGAGCGCTGTTAAAGAAGCCGAAGATCCTGATTCTCGACGATTCGACCAGTGCGGTGGATACCAAGACGGACGCACAGATCCGCAAGGCGCTGCGTGAGTACATTCCGGAAACGACCAAGATTATCATCGCACAGAGAATTTCCTCCGTGCAGGATGCGGATCGGATTCTGGTCATGGACGGCGGTACGATCTGCAATATCGGCACCCATGAAGAGCTTCTCAAGACGAGCGAGATTTACCGGGAAGTATATACTTCCCAGAACAAGGGAGGTGATTCTGATGAAAAATAAGGGACAGGCGAAAAAAGGAACGATGAAGCGTCTGATCAGGATGCTGTTCGAGTTTTATCCGGTACTTCTGCCGTTAGTTTTGGTCTGCATCGTACTGAATGCGCTGATCAGCTCGATTCCCGCTATTTTTCAGCAGAATATCATCGCAGTGGTCGAGCAGTACTGGCAGACGAAGGACTGGGCGGCGGCAGCGCCGACGGTGACCAGACTGGTCCTCATCCTGGTTGTACTGTATGCGCTGTCTCTGGCAGCAGGCTATGCGTATTCCTATGGAATGGCGATTATCACGCAGGGCTCCCTGAAGAAGATGCGGGAAAAGATGTTCAACCGCATGCAGGATTTGCCGATCAAGTATTTTGATACACATAACCACGGCGATATCATGAGCTATTATACTAACGATATCGACACGCTGCGCCAGCTGATTTCTCAGAGTATTCCGCAGCTGTTGATTTCCTGTATCACCGTGGTTACGATTTTTTCCATCATGCTGTATTACAGCATGTGGCTGCTTTTGGTCGTGCTCTGTGGCGTTGCACTGATGTTTGTCGTTACCAAAAAGGTCGGCAGCAGCTCGGCACATTTTTTCTTAAAGCAGCAGATCGCAGTCGGCAAGACAGAGGGCTTTGTGGAAGAGATCATGAACGGACAGAAGGTTGTCAAGGTGTTCAGTCATGAGTCCGAGACAAAAAAGGATTTTGACCGGGTCAACGACGAGCTGTTTGAAATGTCCTGTCAGGCAAACCGTTATGCGAACATGCTGATGCCGATTCTGATGAATATGGGCAATATCCTTTATGTTGTCGTAGCGCTTGCTGGCGGCATGTTGTTATTGTCCGGCGCACCGAACTTGAGTTTGTCAGGCATGGCACTTTCCATCAGTATTACCGTACCTTTTTTGAATATGACAAGACAGTTCTGCGGCAATATCGGACAGGTGTCCAATCAGGTCAACTCAGTTGTCATGGGTCTTGCGGGGGCAGATCGTATTTTCAGCCTGCTGGATGAAGAGCCGGAGACAGACGATGGCTATGTAACCCTGGTCAATGCAAAAGAAGAAAATGGTGAACTGGTCGAATGCAGCGAGCGTACAGATATCTGGGCATGGAAGCATCCGCACAGCGCGGACGGCAGTGTGACCTATACGCGTCTGACGGGCGACGTGCGCCTGAAGGATGTGGATTTTGGTTACAATCCGGATAAAATCGTCCTGCATGATGTCAGTCTGTACGCAGAGCCCGGACAGAAGGTGGCGTTTGTAGGCGCGACCGGCGCCGGAAAGACGACGATCACAAACCTGATCAACCGGTTTTATGATATCGCGGACGGCAAAATCCGTTATGACGGAATTAATATCAACAAGATAAAAAAAGCGGATCTGCGCCGTTCTCTTGGCATTATTCTGCAGGATACGGTGCTCTTTACCGGAACTGTCATGGAAAATATCCGCTATGGCAAGCTGGATGCGACAGATGAAGAGTGTATCAGGGCTGCAAGGCTTGCGGGTGCGCATGATTTCATCACACGTCTGCCCGAAGGCTACCAGACGGTAATCGACGGTAACGGATCGAATCTGTCCCAGGGACAGAGACAGCTGATTTCGATTGCGCGTGCTGCAGTTGCAGATCCGCCGGTTATGATTATGGACGAGGCGACATCTTCGATCGATACCAGAACAGAGGCGATTGTGCAGAAAGGTATGGATGCGCTGATGCACGGACGAACCGTATTCGTTATCGCACACAGACTGTCCACAGTTCGGAATTCCGATGTGATCATGGTTCTCGAGCATGGACGGATTATCGAGCGCGGCAGCCATGATGAGCTGATCGCGCAGAAAGGAAAGTATTATCAGCTTTATACCGGCGCATTCGAGCTGGAATAAAGTGTAGTATGAGACTGCGCAGCTTCTTTTGCGCATGAAATAGCGCTCCCTTTGTAGCTGTCTGTAAACAGATTTTTATGCGAGCATAAAATCTGTTCGCGGACAGCTACAAGTGAATTGGGAAAACAAAAAGGCACTGGAATACCAGTGCCTTAAACAATAGAATGCTCGCAGAGCGTGCATTCTATTGTCATGAATTAAAATTCCTATAAAGAAAAGCCGGAAAAGGGACTCGAACCCTCGACCTACTGATTACGAATCAGTTGCGCTACCAACTGCGCTATTCCGGCAGAACTCCAACAATAGATATTATACTGATGTTTCATCGGTTTGGCAAGTCTTTTTTGAAAAAAGTTTCGTCTTGACAGCATTTCTGAATTGTGGATAATGTAAGGAAGAGTAAAAAAGTAAATAAACTCGTAAATGAAAGGCCGGTTACGCGGCAGAATGGGAGGAAGCATGACAGCTTATAAAGACAGAAGCAAAGAAGAGTTACTGCAGGAAAAGAGTCAGCTGGAGGCTCAGTATAAGGAGTTCCAGGGTAAAGGACTGAAACTGGATATGTCCCGCGGTAAACCGAGCGCAGCGCAGCTGGATCTTTCCATGGGTATGATGGATGTACTGGACAGCTTTACAGATCTGAAGTGTGAGGCAGGAATTGATTGCCGTAACTATGGTGTTATGGATGGCATCCCGGAAGCAAAGCGTCTGTTGGGAGAACTGATCGAAGTGCCTGCAGATAATATCATTATCTACGGCAACTCCAGTCTGAATGTAATGTTCGATGTAGTGAGCCATGCATTCACCCACGGTATTATGGGGATGACTCCCTGGCATAAGTTAGACAAGGTAAAATTCCTCTGCCCGGTTCCAGGCTATGACCGTCATTTTTCGATTACAGAATATTTTGGCGTAGAGATGATCAATGTTCCGATGACTCCCCAGGGCCCGGATATGGATCTGGTGGAAAAGCTGGTCAGCGAGGATGAAGCCATTAAGGGTATCTGGTGCGTACCGAAGTATTCCAACCCACAGGGCTACACCTACTCTGACGAAACTGTCCGCAGATTCGCTGCCTTAAAGCCTGCGGCAAAGGATTTCCGTATTTTCTGGGACAATGCTTACAACGTACATCATCTGTATGACGAGCCTCAGGATGTTATCCTGGAGCTGCTTTCCGAGTGTGAAAAGGCTGGCAACCCGGATATGGTTTATAAATTCAGCTCCACCAGTAAAATCAGCTTCCCCGGTTCCGGCGTCGCTGCAATTTCTGCTTCCAAGGCAAACCTGGATGATTTAAGAACACATCTGACGATTCAGACGATCGGTCACGATAAGTTAAATCAGCTGCGTCATGTGCGTTACTTTAAAGATATCCACGGCATCGAGACGCAGATGAAAAAGCATGCAGAGATTCTGCGTCCCAAATTTGAAGCAGTACTGGAAATCCTCGACAGAGAGCTGGGGGATCTGGAGATCGGTACCTGGACAAAGCCTCACGGCGGCTACTTTATTTCCTTTGAATCTCTGGACGGCTGTGCAAAGGCGATCGTTGCAAAAGCAAAGGAAGCCGGAGTTGTCATGACCGGTGCCGGGGCAACCTACCCTTATAAGAAGGATCCTCATGACTCCAACATCCGTATCGCCCCTTCCTTCCCTCCGATCGACGAGCTGGTTCAGGCAACGGAGCTGTTTGTTCTGTGTGTAAAGCTGGTAAGTGTAGACAAGCTTCTGGAAAACATGTAAAATAGCACAATAGAATGCACGGTGCATGAGGCTTCTATTGCCATGAATAATGATGCGCGCCTGAGATTGTAGCAGCTGGGCGCGCATTTTTATCATATAGGAAACTTTGTTTCTATACGATTAAAACGCTTCGCGAGGATGTGCACTCGGCGCAAGGGTAGATGGCTGCAAAAGCAACAATAGAATGCACACTCTGCGAGCATTCTATTGTCATGAACCAGAGTTTTTGTAGGGGGATCAGGATGTCACAGGAGGAACAGACAATAAAGCTGGATCAGCGGGATGTGCTGGACGCAGCGATGACAGCAGGGCATATTTTGCTGGAAAACGGCGCGGAAATATTCCGTGTGGAAGAGACGATCGACCGGATCTGTCATCATTTCGGCGTACAGTCAGAAAACGCCTTTGTACTCAGTAACGGCATTTTTCTGACGTCCGGAGATGAGCATGAAAAACGCTTTGCCCGGGTGGAGCATATTCCAGTTCGCGGTGCACAGCTTCATCGGGTTGCGGCGGTCAATCAGCTCTCACGGGAAATAGAAGAGGGAAAATACACACTGCCGGAAATCCGGGAAAAGCTGGAACAGATCCGAAATGCGCCGGGCGCTTCCAAAAGGGCGCTGGTGCTGATGTCCGGTCTTGGCAGCGGCTGTTTTTGTCTGATGTTCGGCGGAATGTGGCAGGACTGTGTCGCAGCCTTTGTGATCGGGTGTCTGCTGTATCTGTATTTGCTTTGGTTAAACGGCAGATGCTCTAAAATTGTGGAAAATATCGGCGGCGGAATCATTATTACGGTGTGCAGTCTTTTGTTTATCCATATGCCGTTCGGAATGGATATGAGCCATATGATCAGCGGTTCCATCATGCCTCTCGTGCCGGGACTCGCATTTACGAACGGAATCCGGGACATCGCGGACGGCGATTACATTTCCGGGACCGTCCGCATGATCGACGCGGTGCTTGTTTTTTTGTCTGTGGCGGCAGGCGTCGGCTGTGTGCTGAGCATTTATCATCATCTGACGGGAGGTGTCATGCTGTGACGGATTTGCTTCAGATTCTTGCGGCTGGAATCGGCACGGTCGCGTTCGGCGCGTTATTTGGCGTGCCTTCCAAATATTATCCCTACTGCGGTCTGATCGGTGCGTCCGGCTGGGCGGTCTATGTTTTTTTGTGGATGCGGACGGGCTTTTGGTCGGAAGCGGTCGTTGTCTTTTTGGCGACAGTGCTGGTTATTCTGATGTCCCGTTTTTTTGCCGTGCGGGAGCGTTGCCCGGTGACGATTTTTTTAATCTGCGGCATTTTACCGCTCGTGCCGGGAGCCGGAATATACTGGACGTGCTATTACCTGGTGACGGGACAGCTGGGCGAAGCTTCTACCCGCGGATTTTCTGCCCTCAAGGCGGCGGTTGCGATTGTGCTTGGAATTGTGTTCGTATTTGAAATTCCGCAGCGTTTCTTCAAGGGAAAGGCGGTCAGAAAAAATGACAAACTGTGAAGCGTGCGCTTATTACAGCTATGATGAGGATTATGAATGTTATATCTGCGAAATGGATCTGGACGAGGACGAGATGCTGAAATTTTTGAGCAGCACGTTTGATGCCTGTCCCTATTACCGTTCCGGGGATGAATACAGTGTTGTGCGGCACCAGATGTGACGGCGCATGGGAAATATCGTTTTTTAAATCTGGACGTCACTCGCTTTCATTAAATTTTTATATCCCAATTATAATCAATTTATAAAATTGGAGAATCCGCTTGACGGGTTCTCTTTTTTCGTGCTATCATCCAGACACATACAGAGCAGGAGCTCGGAAAGTTCGCCCCATGCAGAAATAGCAGGAGGCAATATCCTTTCGGAACGAAAACGTTCCATTTCTTTTGCAGATAGCCGATTGGGTCTGCAGTCTTTTTCAAACAATAGAAGATCCCCGGACGGGATGCTATTGTTTTCAGAAATTGATTTTCGTTTTTCAACGACAGTTTCCAGAGTTAAAAAATCAAACAGACAGTCAGATTTTGCTGTCAGACAGGAGGTTTATGCAAAAGCAGACACTCCTTGGACGCGCAAACCGGGTGAGGGACAAGCCTGAGTTCTACCCTGTTGGTTCACGTCATTTCGTCCGGCTGTTTTCGACGTATCCTTCCGATACATCCGTCGGACGTCGTCTTGTGGGAGGAGAAAAATCCCATGCAATCAAACAATTCTAAAAAGACCTTTCGCCCTGAAACAGAGGAAAAAGGCAGAAAAAGAAATTCCCAGAAAAAACAGGCAGCTGCAGCGGGCGTTGCGATGACGGCGATTGCCGTGATTTTACTCGGTGCAGGAATCGGCTATTCCGTGCAGAGGGCGGGAAAGACCGAGAGCATTTCCCTGGAGGAAATGCAGAACAGTGTGAGCAGCGCGCTGAAAGGAGAGATGGAATCGGCGGCAACGAGTCTGGAACAGTTAAACCAGAATATTGCCGACAATCAGAAAAAGCTTGACGAGGTCAATGCACAGCTTGCGCAGCGCGAGGAAAGTCTGCTGCAGGTAGAAACGATTCAGCACAGGCTGGAAGAAAATGCGTCCGGGATGACCGGAAAAGTGACCGATCTGGAAAAAACGACCCATACGAAGGTAAATGAAATCCGGACGGATATGGAGAGTATCCATACAGATGTCACAAAGACGTTGGAAGAAATTTCCAGAATCATGCAGGAAATGGATGCCCAGAAAAAACAGGACAATACCGATCACAAAGAATCCATAACGGAGATCAACAGAATCAACGAGTCGGTGCAGTCTGTCAATCAGACCGTGTCCAGGCTGGAGGACCGCCTGAACACCTCTTATGAGAACCTGAAAAATCTGGTGCAGGAAGTCCGCACAACAGAGGAGAAGAACCGGGAACTCTGGACACAGGAACAGACCCAGCTGACCGAGCAACAAAAGCAGCTGTTAAAAGAGGTTGAGGAAAGCAGACAGGAAACAATCAGAAGTCTGGCTTTAGTTGAGAGCAATTTAAAAAATATGCTGGAATCCGATATGGTGCAGATTACAGCTGCCTTTGGTTCGCTGACAGCAGAGCTGCAGACGAGAGTGCAGGAGCTTTCTGCCCTTCTGGAAAACAGAATGAACCGGGTTGACCAGAATTTAAGCGGACTGGACAAAAACGTGACCGGGCTCGGCAACAATATTTCCGGTTTAAGCGAGAATGTGAACGGCCTGAATGAGAACGTTGACGGCGTTGGCAAAAATGTGGAAAGCTTGTTTACGAGAATCGGTGAGATGGACAACGGGATGCAGACGAACCTGACGACGCTGCAGCAGACATTTGCCAAGCAGTTCGGAGATCTGAATGTATCTGCCGGACAGAATACGGAAGAGTTGAAATCCTATCTGGAGGAGTTAAACAACGGCCTGAAACAGGATATGAATCAGGTTTTTACATCTGTGAGTAATGGTAAGAAAAAGCTGGCGTCCGCATTGCTCACAAAAGGAGTTTCCACAAACGAGGACGCAACATTTGCCCAGCTGGCGGAAGCAATTTTAAACATTGACCAGAAGCTCGTCATTGGCGTGGAAGAGATTCCGGGTACGATCCGTTATCAGTATCATTATCATGTGGATGTTTCCGGCAACCAGCCGCACACGGAAAAGAGCGATACGGCAGGGGGTTGCTATACCGGGACACATGGCCATGTGCATAGCGTGGAGGATGGCTGTTACAAAGAAGAATCCTACCATGTTCACCGGGATGACTGCTCTGGCTATCCGGTCTGGGTGGACTGGGCTCCTGGCGTGGAACCTTACTGGGGGTTTATTTATACCTGCGGGGAGCCTGCAAATGCGACCAGAAGGGTGCTGATCTGCAGCAAGCAGGCGGGTTCAACCGATTACTATGTACCGTCCTGTGGTTTGGCAGATGGTCAGATCATCGGAGCGGAAATTGTGTACGATCAGGCGCATGCGCAGGTAAAAGCACAGGAGGAACAGCAGTGCAGAGATGAGCTTGTGAGACTTGCCCTTTCGATGCAGCCTGCCCTTGGAAGCAATACATCTGAAACAGAACAGATCGGAACGGACGCAGACAACATTCCGCCAGCACCGGAGCAGATCGCAGCCGAGGCGGAGCGGAAACGTCAGGAGGAAGCTGCGGCAGAAGCAGAGCGGCGGCAGGAAAGCGAGGGCGAAGTAAAGACAGAAGCAGACCGGCGCCAGGAAAGCGAAGGCGAAGTAAAGACAGAAGCAGAGCGGCGGCAGGAAAGCGAGGGCGAAGCTGCAGCAGATGCAGACCGGCGCCAGGAAGCTGGAGGTGCATCGAAGTCAGACAGCAGCACAGACAATGTGGGCACATCCAAAGGGGCAGACGTAGATCGGCGGGAGGAGAGTGCAGACACACCGAAGTCAGACGGCAGCACAGAAAATGTGAATACAACCGCCACGTCCGCTACAGACAGTCAGAAAATATCTGAGGCATCCGAAAATTGATAAAAGAATTGCATAATGACTCTCTTTCTGCTAAAGTAAAGTTTAAACCAAAGTAAAGGGAGATCATAATATCATGGGAAGTAATGGAGTCATGCTGCTGATTATTATTATCTGTGTCATCCTGTCCGGATATTTTTCAGCAACAGAGACGGCTTTTTCAGCAATCAACAGAGTCAGAATCCGCAATCAGGCAGAAAAGGGAAACAAGAGGGCAGCACTGGTGCTGCAGCTCTCTGACAACTACGACAGCCTGTTGTCGACGATTCTGATCGGTAACAATATTGTCAATATCGGATGTTCTTCTCTGGCGACAATTTTATTTGTAAAGCTTCTTGGAGAAGAGATGGGCGCGGGAATTTCCACGCTGGTGATCACCGTTGTGGTATTGATTTTCGGTGAAATTTCGCCAAAGAGCATCGCAAAAGAATCCCCGGAAAAATTCGCTATGTTTTCCGCACCGATGATCAATGGGCTTCGGATCGTTCTGACACCGATCAACTGGATGTTCGGGCAGTGGAAGAAGCTGTTGTCCTGTCTGTTTAAAACGTCCGGCAGTCAGGGTATTACATCGGAAGAACTGTTTACGATCGTAGAGGAAGCGCAGGAAGAGGGAAGCATTGATAAAGAAGAAGGAAGTCTTCTGCGCAGCGCATTGAGCTTTGACGATCTGGAGGCGGGAGATATTCTGACCCCACGGATCGATATGGAAGGAATCCCTGTGGAAAGTACCCAGGAGGAAGCTGCAGAAGTATTTGCAAATACCGGCTATTCCAGACTTCCGGTTTATGAAGAAACATTGGATCATATCGTCGGCATTTTGTACCATAAGGATTTTTATAATCGGGTTTACGGGACGGATACGAGCATCCGGGAAGTGATGCGTCCGGCACTGTTTACGACAGCAAACCAGAAGATCGATGAGCTGATGCAGGAGCTTCAGAAAAAGAAACTGCATATCGCGATCGTTTTGGATGAATTCGGCGGGACGGTTGGCCTGATCACGCTGGAGGATATCCTTGAAGAGCTGGTGGGCGAAATCTGGGACGAACACGACGAGGTCGTTCAGGAGATCGTGCAGATTTCTGAGCGCGAATATAAGTTCAGCGGACGGGCGAGCGTGAAGAAGCTTTTCGACCTGATGGATGAGGAGGATGAATCCGAGGCGGCGACCGTAGGCGGCTGGGTTATGGAACAGTTAAAGAAAATCCCTGCGGTTGGGGACAACTTCGACTATAAAGGTACCCATGTGGAAGTAACTGAGATGGAAGAAAAGCGAGTATTATCCGTGCACGTCATCCTGCCGGAAGAGGAGAAAACGGAGTAAACACGCGCTTCCCACAAAAAGAGACTTCCTGAAGGAGATTTTCTGACAGGGAGCGCTGTGCGCGGCAAAAAGAAGACAACAGGCATCCGGAACGCTGTTTGAAGCAGCGAACTTCCGGATGCCTGTTTTAACTTATAGAAAAACACTTTGCACAGTCCTACACTTTTTTCTTATAACAGTGCTCTGCAAACTGCAGCAGCTGATAAAGCCCCATCGCAATGATACACAAAAGCAGGATGGATGTAATGAGCATATCCAGCTGCAGTACCTGGCTTCCGTAGATGATCAGATAGCCGAGCCCGCGTCTGGCAGCGAGAAATTCGCCGATAACGACGCCGACTAACGAAAGCCCGATATTGACTTTCATATTGCTTAAAATGACCGGAATGGAAGCGGGCAGGACAACCTTGAAAAAGCAGTCCCGTCTGGTGCCGCCGAGCGTTCGGATCAGGAGAAGCTTTTCAGGATCTGCCTGCAAAAATCCGGTATAAAGGTTGATGATTGCACCGAAGATGGCGACGGAAATGCCGGCGGCGATGATCGTATCCATGCCGGTGCCGAGCCAGACGATTAAAAGAGGGGCGAGCGCGGATTTCGGGAGACTGTTTAAAACGACGAGAAACGGCTCCAAAATTTCAGACAACCGGCGGCTGTACCATAAAAGCGTGGCGGCGGAAAGGCTAACGAGGGCGACGAGAAAAAAGCTGATGACCGTTTCAGTCAACGTGATACCGATATGGGTAAACAGGGAACGCTCGGAAACCATGCGGACAAAGCAGGCGACGACACGGGAGGGACTGGAGAAAAAGAAGCTGTCGATGATATGGAAGTCTGCGAACAACTCCCAGACTGTCAGGAAAAGAAGCAGCATAAAAATCCGGGCAAAGTGGACGAAATGATGATGGCGTCTGTGAGCAAGCAGGAAAAGCTGCTGGTCGGACAGTGTTTGGTCAGTTGTTTTCATTGGACAGTTCCTCCCAGATCTGATTAAAAAGCTGTCCGTATTCCGGCGCGCGCCGTGCGGCAAGCGGCGAATGGTCTGCGGCAGTCAGGTGAATGGGAAATTCTGCTTTGACACGGGCGGGGCGGGCAGACAGGATGAGAACGCGATCGGCGAGGCTGATAGCTTCTGCAAGATCGTGAGTGATGAGAATGACGGATTTTTCTGCCTTACGGATCATGGCAGCAATATCGGCGGAAACGGTCAGCCGGGTCTGGTAATCCAGCGCGGAAAACGGCTCATCGAGCAACAGGATATCGGGCTCGAGCGCCATCGTGCGGATGAGGGCAGCCCGTTGGCGCATGCCACCGGAAAGCTGAGACGGCTTTTTATATTGAAATTCCAGAAGCCCGTAGTCGGAGAGCATCCTGCGAACGCGTTCCAGGTTCCTGACGGTATCCTTGTGGGCGATTTCCAGTCCGAGCGTAACATTTTGCCAGACGTTTCGCCATTCAAATAAAAGATCGTGCTGCAGCATGTAGCCGATGCCGGGCTGATGACCATTTTCCCCATAAAACGTGATGCCGCCGCTGCCCGGGGTGAGCAAGCCGGCGATCAGGGACAAAATCGTGGATTTGCCGCAGCCGCTGGGACCGACAATCGCCAGAAATTCTTTGCGGTAAAGGCAGAAGGAAACCCGATCCAGGGCGGGCGTTTCGCCGTTTAGGGTGTGGTAGGAATAGGACAGTTCCTGTGCTTTTAAAAGGACAGAGTCCATAAGCTTTTCCCTTCTTTCTGGCAGGATTGCCCTGAAACTGGGTTCTTTTGCAGGCTATCCTGACATGATCTGCTTTATCATATGCGGAAGCTGCTGCAGTTGCGCATCGATGTTGCATAGCAATGACATAGCTGCCCTGTGGATTCGACAAAATATTTTTACTTTATTGCAATAAAGTAAAAAATATGATACTATCTGATATAAATCTGAAATGGAAACACAATTTCCAATCGGATGAATGGCAACAGCCATCAACCGGAGCAATCTGGATGAAAACAGGAGAGGAGAATTGAAAAAATGAGTGAGAAGCTGAAAGTTGGCATTCTGGGTGGAACTGGCATGGTAGGTCAGCGGTTTATTTCACTGCTGGAAAACCATCCCTGGTTCGAAGTGGCTGCCATTGCAGCAAGCCCCCGTTCCGCAGGCAAGACCTACGAAGAGGCAGTCGGCGGCAGATGGAAAATGGACACACCCATGCCGGAAGCGGTAAAGAACCTGATCGTATTAAACGTTAACGATGTGGAGCATGTAGCATCTCAGGTTGATTTTGTATTCAGCGCTGTCGATATGACAAAGGACGAGATCAAAAAGATCGAGGAAGCCTATGCAAAGACAGAAACACCTGTTGTTTCCAATAACTCCGCACACCGCTGGACACCGGATGTCCCGATGATGGTTCCGGAGATCAATCCGGAGCATGCGGCAGTTATCGAATCTCAGAAAAAAAGACTCGGTACCAAGAGAGGCTTCGTTGCTGTAAAACCGAACTGCTCGATTCAGAGCTATGCGCCTGTCCTGACTGCGTGGAAAGAGTTCGAGCCCTATGAAGTGGTTGCTACGACCTATCAGGCGATTTCCGGCGCGGGTAAGACCTTTGCAGACTGGCCGGAGATGGTGGGAAATATCATCCCTTATATCGGCGGCGAGGAAGAGAAGAGCGAAAAGGAGCCGCTGCGTCTTTGGGGCAAAGTGGAGGGCGGCGTGATCGTTCCGGCACAGAGTCCGGTTATCACCTGCCAGTGTATTCGTGTGCCTGTTTTAAACGGACATACCGCAGCTGTGTTTGTGAAGTTTAAGAAAAAGCCTACCAAGGAAGAGTTAATCGACCGTCTGGTTCATTTTTCCGGCGAGCCGCAGAGACTGGAGCTTCCCAGCGCGCCCAAGCAGTTCATTCAGTATCTGGAGGAGGATAACCGCCCTCAGGTTGCTCTGGATGTCAATTATGAAAACGGCATGGGAATTTCGGTTGGCCGTCTGAGAGAGGATACGGTTTACGACTGGAAGTTTGTTGGCTTATCCCACAATACGGTCCGCGGAGCAGCGGGCGGCGCAGTGCTTTGTGCAGAGCTGCTCAAAGCACAGGGATATATCACAAAGAAATAAAAGAGAGACATACAGCAGAAAACGACGGGAGGTAGAAGCTACCTCCCTTTCGCTGCTTTGCAGGACAGAGGTGTATGGCAAAAAAGTTATTTATCGCAGAGAAACCGAGTGTGGCCCAGGAGTTTGCAAAAGCGCTGAAATATCAGATGAGCCGCAGGGATGGTTATCTGGAATCGGAAGAGGCGATTGTGACCTGGTGCGTTGGTCATCTGGTTACGATGAGCTATCCGGAAGTGTACGATATCAAGTATAAAAAATGGTCGGTCGATACGCTGCCGTTTATCCCGGAAACTTTTAAATATGAAGTGATTTCGAGCGTCAAAAAACAGTTCGATATCGTCAGCTCGCTGTTGAACCGTCCGGACGTCGATACAATTTACGTCTGTACAGACTCCGGGAGAGAGGGAGAGTATATTTACCGACTTGTGGAGCAGGAAGCGAACATTCACGGAAAAAAGCGCCGCAGGGTCTGGATTGATTCTCAGACGGAGGAAGAGATTTTGCGCGGGGTGCGGGAGGCAAAGGATTTGTCAGAATATGATAATCTGGCGAACGCAGCTTACCTGCGCGCCAAGGAAGATTATCTGATGGGCATCAATTTTTCCCGTGCGTTGACTTTAAAATACGGCAACCATGTCAAAAACTACTTGCGCCGCGACCGTGCAGTGATTTCAGTTGGCCGTGTAATGACCTGTGTATTGGGCATGGTCGTCAATCGGGAACGCGAAATCCGTTCGTTTGTAAAAACGCCTTTTTACCGTGTGACGGGAGCCTTTGGGATTCCGATGGGCGACGGAAAGGAAAAGCCGTTCGAGGGAGAATGGCGCGCAGTAGAGGGAAGTGCCTGGAACCTTTCGCCGCTTTTATATAAAGAAAACGGATTTTCGGAAAAAAAAGATGCCGAGGCATTGATGGAAAAGCTGGGTGCAATTTTGCCGAGCGGCGCGATGTCCTCTGGATTTTCAGGCGCTTTTCTGGAAAAATGTGAAAAAAAGAAAGAACAGAAAAATCCGCCGCTGTTATATAATCTGGCGGAGCTGCAAAATGATTGCTCCCGGATGTTTAAGATCAGTCCGGATGAAACGCTCAAAATCGCGCAGGAGCTTTATGAAAAAAAACTGACGACCTATCCGAGAACGGATGCTCGTGTTTTATCCAGCGCAGTTGCAAAGGAAATCCATAAAAATATCGGCGGACTTCGCAATTTCGCTCCGGTCAGCGCATACGCAGTGCAGATTCTGGAAGAAAATAGTTATCAGAAAATTGCAAAAACCCGTTATGTCAACGACAAACAGATCACGGATCACTATGCGATTATCCCGACCGGACAGGGCTTTTCGGCGCTGCGGAGTCTTTCTCCCGCGTCGGCAAAGGTCTATGAAGTGATTGCAAGACGTTTCCTGAGCATCTTTTATCCGCCGGCGATTTCCCAGAAGGTATCGCTGACGGTGCTTGTAAAATCGCAGCAGCTGCCGCAGGGTGAACGCTTTTTTGCTTCGTTTAAGGTGCTGACGCAGGAAGGGTATCTGGGCGTCAGCCGCCCATCCTTTTTCAGCTCCAAAAAAGAAGAAAAAGAGGAGAAAAACGGAGAGGAAGAGGAATTTTCCTGCGACGAGGCATTTTTAAAGGTGTTACAGACTATGAAAAAAGGAGAACAGCTTCCGCTGCATTCTCTTTCTATCAAAGAAGGCGAAACCTCGCCGCCGAAGCGCTATAATTCCGGCTCGCTGATCCTGACAATGGAAAATGCGGGACAGTTCATTGAGGACGAAGAGCTGCGGGCACAGATCAAGGGCAGCGGCATCGGAACCTCTGCGACGCGTGCGGAAATCTTAAAAAAGCTTGTCACGATCGAGTATCTGGCGTTGAATAAAAAGACGCAGACGATCACGCCGACGCTGATGGGCGAAATGATTTACGATGTGGTTTCAGATTCGATCCGACCACTGTTAAATCCCGCGCTGACTGCCAGCTGGGAAAAAGGGCTGACCGGTGTTGCGGAGGGGACGATTACATCCGGAGAATATATGGATAAACTGGATGATTTTGTACGCAGGAGGACGAATATCGTTAAACAGCTGCATAATCAGTCCATTTTATATCAGCAGTTCGATGCGATAGCCGGTTTTTACCAGAAAAAAGAAACCGCACCGGCTGTCAAAAAAGCAGGAACAGCAAAAAAAAGGACAGAAAAGAAAGAAAATGCAGAGGGCTAGTGCTTTTCTGCAAAACGTTCGCCGCATTCAGACGGCAGAAACAGGAGGAAAAAGAAGATGGAAGCAATGAAGATCAGAAACCTGTACAATCTGGAAGAAACAATCGCTGCACCGCTTTTGGAGCAGTATGAGTATCCGTGGGAGGTTCTGCCCTATATCAAGGAATTCATCAAAGCACTCGGGAACGCTCTGCCGGAGGATCGCTTCGAAAAAAGAGGAGAGGATATCTGGGTGGCAAAAAGCGCGACTGTTGCGCCGACTGCCTGCTTAAACGGTCCCTGTATCGTGGATGAGGAAGCGGAAATCAGACATTGCGCGTTTGTCAGAGGCAGCGCAATCATCGGAAAAGGCGCAGTTGTCGGTAATTCTACCGAGTTAAAGAACGTCATTCTGTCCAATAAAGTGCAGGTTCCGCATTATAATTACGTCGGGGACAGCATTTTAGGTTATAAGGCACATATGGGTGCAGGTTCCATCACTTCGAATGTAAAAAGCGACAAGACTCTGGTTGTTGTCAAATCTGCAGAAGAAAACATCGAAACCGGTCTGAAAAAATTCGGCGCGATGCTGGGCGACTGCGTGGAGGTCGGCTGCAACAGCGTGTTAAATCCGGGAACGGTAATCGGAAGACATACGAACGTTTATCCGCTTTCGCGGGTGCGCGGATTTATTCCGGAAAACAGTATTTTCAAAGATCAGGAACATATCGTATTAAAGGAAGACAGGGGCTGACCCCTGCCTTTTCTTTTTTAAATTTAATTGTGCTTTTTTGAAAGTTGATTCCATGCCCGCATGAAAATCGGCTTTCAGGCAAGCAGGAAGGGCGCATGGGAACGATTGTGATAGCAGAATAGAAAAAATGCTTGACGAAGCAGTGCCTGCGGTGTATAGTTTACTCAATGGATTAACGCTTGCACGCGTTAAAGCGTAAAAAGTGATTATGAGGAGGAACGAAAAATGAAAAAGTTAGCGGCAATTTCCCTTGTGCTGGCAATGACCGCGGCATCTTTGGCTGGCTGCGGCTCGACAGCAAACACTGCAGCACCGGCAGAAAGTGAAGCGGCAGAAACCCCTGCAGCAACAACAGAGGAGACAACAGATACAGCAGCGGATACGGTAGCAGCAGATGGCAAGGTGTATAACATTGGTATCTGTCAGCTGGTACAGCACGAAGCGCTGGATGCAGCAACCCAGGGCTTTCAGGATGCACTGACAGAACTGCTGGGTGAGGAAAATGTGAAGTTTGACCTGCAGAATGCTTCCGGCGATTCCGCAACCTGTGCAACGATCGTCAACCAGTTTGTATCTTCTGATGTTGACCTGATTCTGGCAAATGCAACGGCCCCTCTGCAGGCAGCAGCGGCAGCTACCAATGAGATCCCGATTCTGGGAACCAGCGTTACAGACTATGCGACAGCACTTTCCATCGATGACTGGACAGGCGTAACCGGCACAAACATTTCCGGTACTTCCGATCTGGCTCCGCTGGATCAGCAGGCGGACATGCTGCATGAGCTGTTTCCGGATGCAAAAAATGTCGGCATCCTGTACTGCTCCGCAGAACCTAATTCCGCATATCAGTCCCAGACTATTCAGGGATATTTAAAGGATTACGGCTATGAATGCACAGAGTACACCTTCGCAGACTCCAACGATATCGCGTCGGTTGTAAACAATGCGATTGCAACATCTGATGTCCTTTATATTCCTACCGACAATACAGCAGCATCGAACACCACGATTATTCAGAACATCTGCCAGCCTGCAGGAATTCCGATCATCGCAGGCGAGGAAGGTATCTGCTCCGGCTGCGGCGTAGCAACCCTGTCCATCAGCTATTATGACCTTGGCTATAAAACCGGCGAAATGGCATATGAAATTCTGGTAAACGGTGCAGATGTATCTCAGACAGCAGTTGAGTTTGCTCCGAATGTAACCAAGAAATATAATGCAGCAAACTGTGAGGCACTCGGTATTACCGTGCCGGATGATTATGTGGCAATTGAGTAATCGCAAGTCACTGTGAGGGTTTGCAGAGCGTTGAGGAGGGAGAAATTCCTCTTCAGCGCTTTTTGTCGATTTTTTATGGAACGACTAAAAAGTATCGGTGACGAAACTAGGACTGCCGATATTTGAAAAATAAAAAGTGTACTGGAGGAGGAAACAGTGAATATTGTAGCATTGTTTAACGCGCTGCCGGGGGGCTGTGCACAGGGGCTGATCTGGGGAATCATGGCGATCGGCGTATTTATTACCTATAAGATTCTGGATCTGGCAGATCTGACCGTAGACGGCACGATGTGTACCGGGGGTGCGGTCTGTGTCGTGATGATGATGAATGGGCATTCCGTTGGATTTTCCCTGTTCTGCGCATTTGTTGCAGGTATGCTGGCTGGTCTGGTAACGGGCATTTTCCATACAGCAATGGGAATCCCGGCAATCCTGGCAGGCATTCTGACACAGCTCGGTTTGTATTCTGTCAACCTGAGAATTATGGGCAACAAGGCCAATGTAGCGCTCGTTACTGATAAATATGACGTGCTGGTTTCTATGCGTTACCTTAAAAACGTTGTTTTTTACAAAAATACGCTGTTTGTTGTAGCAATTGTGATCGTTGTACTGATCGGAGTTTTATACTGGTTTTTCGGTACGGAATTGGGCTGTTCCATCCGCTCCACGGGCTCCAATCAGAACATGTCCCGTGCACAGGGCATCAATACAGACATGACAAAGATCATCGGTCTGATGCTGTCTAACGGCATCGTAGCGCTTTCCAGCGGTCTTCTGGCGCAGTATCAGGGCTTTGCGGACATCAACATGGGACGCGGTGCGATCGTAATCGGTCTGGCTGCGGTCATCATCGGCGAAGTCGTATTCGGCAAAATCAGCCGCAACTTTGCATTCAGTCTGCTGACAGTAGCGCTTGGATCCATTATTTATTACTTAGTTCTGCAGGTTGTTTTGTGGTTTGGCTTAAATTCTAATGATTTGAAGCTTTTGTCAGCGATCGTTGTAGCAGTATTTCTGGCGATTCCTTATATGAAGCGAAAATATTTTTCCAAACCTGTTAAAAAGGGAGGTGTCAGACGTGCTTGACTTAAAATCCATTAGTAAAACTTTTAATGCGGGGACAGTAAATGAGAAAACCGCACTGAATAACCTTTGTCTCCATTTAAATGATGGGGATTTCGTAACGGTGATCGGTGGAAACGGCGCCGGAAAATCTACCATGCTGAATGCGGTTGCAGGTGCGTGGCCGGTTGATGAGGGCACGATTGAGATCGGTGGCGTCAATGTCACAAAGCTTCCGGAATATAAGCGTGCAAAGTATTTAGGGCGCGTGTTTCAGGATCCGATGACCGGAACAGCAGCCAGTATGCAGATTGAAGAGAATATGGCGCTTGCGGCGAGAAGAGGGCTGAGCCGTACCTTGAAAAAAGGAATCAGCAGCAAAGAACGGGAATTTTACAGGGAGCGCCTGGCAGAGCTGGGACTGGGGCTGGAGGATCGTATGACCTCCAAAGTTGGTCTGCTTTCTGGTGGTCAGAGACAGGCACTGACACTTCTGATGGCTACCCTGAAAAAGCCGCAGCTTCTGCTTTTGGATGAGCATACAGCGGCACTGGATCCCAAAACAGCTGCAAAGGTACTGGAGGCAACAGACCGGATTGTTGGACAGGACAACCTGACGACTCTGATGATCACCCACAACATGAAGGATGCAATTGCACACGGCAATCGCCTGGTTATGATGTATGAAGGACATATTATCTATGACGTGGCAGGGGAAGAAAAGAAAAAGCTGCATGTATCAGATCTTCTGGAGAAGTTTGAACAGGCCAGCGGCGGCAGTTTTGCAAATGACAGAATGATTTTATCCTGATTATTTTTGAATCCAAAGGTTTTACCTCTGTGTTTTGTAAAAAATACTGGATTTTTGACGAAAAGTATGAGAAAATAGCATCAGCGTACAGCTGGTGCTTTTTTCATGGAGATCTGCTTCGGATCTCTTATATGGAAGAAAGCTTTGCGCCTTTTTGGTGTGCCTGCTGACGAAAATTTCATCCATTAGACGAAAGGAGATAACACATGATTTATTCACACGAAGTAGAACAGATGTGTCCGGTAGCACAGGGCGTTAACCATGGCTGTGCTCCCATCCCGGAAGAAGCAAAATGGGTAAAAGCCAAAGAGATCAAGGACATATCCGGTCTGACTCATGGTGTTGGCTGGTGTGCACCTCAGCAGGGTGCCTGCAAACTGACACTGAACGTTAAGGAAGGTATTATTCAGGAAGCACTGGTAGAGACCATCGGATGTTCCGGTATGACTCATTCTGCTGCTATGGCTGCAGAAATTCTTCCTGGCAGAACTATTCTGGAGGCTCTGAACACTGACCTTGTATGTGATGCGATCAATACAGCTATGAGAGAGCTGTTCTTGCAGATCGTTTATGGTCGTACACAGTCCGCATTCTCTGAAGAAGGTCTGCCGATCGGCGCAGGTCTGGAGGATCTGGGCAAGGGCTTAAGAAGCCAGGTTGGTACTATGTATGGTACCCTGAAGAAAGGCCCTCGTTACCTTGAAATGGCTGAAGGTTATGTAACCGGTATCGCTTTGGATGCAGACGATCAGATCATCGGCTACAAGTTTGTAAACTTCGGCAAGATGACAGACTTTATGAAGAAGGGCGATGACGCTCAGACAGCATATGAGAAAGCATCCGGTCAGTATGGTCGTGTGGATGATGCTGTAAGAATCATCGATCCCAGACAGGAATAAAAGGAGGAGGTAACGAAGCATGGCATTATTTGAGTCTTATGAAAGAAGAATTGACAAGATTAACGCTGTTTTAAATAGCTACGGAATTGCTTCCATCGAAGAAGCTGAAAAAATCACCAAAGATGCCGGCCTGGATGTTTACAATCAGGTAAAGAAAATCCAGCCCATCTGTTTCGAGAACGCTTGCTGGGCTTACACTGTAGGTGCAGCGATCGCAATCAAGAAAGGCTGCAGAAGAGCAGCTGACGCAGCAGCAGCAATCGGCGAAGGACTGCAGGCTTTCTGTATCCCCGGTTCCGTTGCTGATCAGCGTAAAGTAGGTCTTGGTCATGGTAATCTGGGCAAGATGCTGCTGGAAGAAGAAACAGACTGCTTCTGCTTCCTGGCAGGTCATGAGTCCTTTGCAGCAGCAGAGGGTGCTATCGGTATTGCTGAGAAGGCAAACAAGGTTCGTAAGAAACCTCTGCGCGTTATCCTGAACGGTCTTGGCAAGGATGCTGCACAGATCATTTCCAGAATCAACGGCTTTACTTATGTAGAGACTGAGATGAACTATTACACCGGCGAGCTGAAGGAAGTATTCCGGAAATCTTATTCCGAAGGCCTTCGTTCCAAGGTTAACTGCTACGGCGCAAATGACGTAACAGAAGGTGTTGCAATCATGTGGAAAGAGGGCGTAGACGTTTCCATTACCGGTAACTCCACCAACCCGACCAGATTCCAGCATCCTGTTGCAGGTACCTACAAGAAGGAATGTGTAGAGAAGGGCAAGAAGTACTTCTCCGTAGCTTCCGGCGGCGGTACCGGTCGTACCCTGCATCCCGATAACATGGCTGCAGGTCCTGCTTCTTATGGCTTCACAGATACACTTGGCCGTATGCACTCCGATGCGCAGTTCGCAGGTTCTTCCTCTGTACCCGCACACGTTGAGATGATGGGTCTGATCGGTATGGGCAACAACCCGATGGTTGGCGCTACTGTAGCTGTAGCTGTTTCCGTTGAGGAAGCTGCTAACGCTGGCAAGTTCTGAGAAATCCAGTAAAATCAAGGGTTATCGTGGTTCTGAATGTTCCACGATAGCCCTATTTTTTTCCACGTAGCACACACGAGGTAGCACACAAATTGTGTAAAGCAAAAAGGGCATCTGCAAAAGCAGACACCCCAAGAATGTCCGCACCCTCGACTCCTCTTTGCGGATTTCAGAATTTGTTTCTCAGCTTTCGGTATTCTCTCGGCGAATATCCTTTCAACTTGTGAAAAAGCCGACTGAAATAAAGCTGGTTATCATATCCGACAATCTTAGAAATCTCATTGATGGAATAAGTTGTTGTTTCAAGTAACATCTGAGCATTGTTGATGCGGATTCCCACAATGAATTGCATTGGTGTAGAACCGGTATATTTTTTGAAATTTCGGATAAACCAGCTGACACTCATGCCTCGTGAGGCAGCATAATCATCAATATTGATATTTTGATTGTAGTTTTCACTGAAAAAGGTAACAGCATTATCCATCTCATGATCAAGGTATTCATTTTTTAATATGTGCTCTCTTGTCAGTTCCCGGTGGAAACTGATCAGAAGATGACGTAGCAAAAGGACAAGCATTTCCTCATAATTGTCTTGACAGCGTTGGAGCTCGATAATGATACGTTTGAAAATTTGTTCATATTCATTAGATGTACCCACTTGAAAGACACGTTCTTTATCCGGAAACCCATATTGACGTAAGATATTTTTCACATTGCTTCCTGTGAAGTGAATCCAGTATACTTCTGTCTTATCTTCTCCGTAATATTCATATTTCTGAAGTTCTTTCGGTCTGTACAGTACAATGTTGCCGGCTGGAACAATCGTTTCGTTATTTACATTATCAAAATGAAAATGCCCACAACCAGCAGTGATATATATAATCTGATAATCCAGACGACCCCTTGGACGGTAGGTAGGAAGTTTGGGATGTCTGGAAAGACGGTAAGTACCACAGCTACCTACAATCAGCGGACAACTTTTGTCTTTGAAATCCATATGTGAGTGGTTCAAATAACCGGTGTTCAAATACATAGGACAGCACCTCTTTTCGCACTTTTTATCATTGTATCATTTAGTGCATATTTTGTCTAATCCAATTTATAGACATATTTTGCGGATTAGGATAAGCTATATATATAGCATAACTAAGGAACGTAAACAAAAAAGTAAAGTATAAGGTTTGCTTTAGGGAAACAAAGAACAAAAAAGTATATGTATTGGAGGAGAGTTATTTATGATCGTACCACGTTATTATGAAAATCTAAGCGTACTGCACGAAAACACAATGCCAGCCAGAGCCTATTATATTCCGGCATCCAGAAGAATGGATAACTTGGTGGAACACAGAGAAGAGTCAGATCGTATGCAGTTATTGAATGGAACTTGGAAATTCCAGTATTTTAACAGCATCTATGACATTCAGGATTCTTTCTTTGAGAAGAATTATGATACAGAAAATTTTGATGAGATTCAGGTTCCAAGTGTATGGCAGATGGCAGGATATGATACACACCAGTATACAAACATCCGGTATCCGTTTCCGTTTGATCCACCATATGTGCCACAGGATATTCCGTGTGGAGCTTATGTACATAATTTTGAGTACAGCAGAGATGAGAAAGCATCAAAAGCTTTTTTGAACTTTGAAGGAGTAGACAGCTGCTTTTATGTATGGATCAATGGCTCTTACATAGGATACAGCCAGGTTTCACATATGACCAGTGAGTTTGATGTTACCGATGTACTTCAGGATGGAACGAATACGGTGGCAGTGTTGGTAATGAAGTGGTGTGATGGTTCCTATTTGGAAGATCAGGACAAATTCCGTATGAGTGGTATTTTCCGGGATGTGTACATTTTGAAACGCCCAAAACAGGCAATCAGTGATTATCATATTAAAACAAGAATTGAGGATATGCTTGCGAAAGTAGAAATTGAAATGAAATTCTACTCTCCGTTAAATGTAAAAATTTCGATTGAAGATAGAAACGGAGCAGTTGTAGCACTAGGAAGTATTGCTGAAGAAGGAACAGCTGTATTAGAAATCGCAAGTCCGGAACTTTGGAATACAGAAAATCCATATCTATATAAACTGATTCTTGAAACAGAGAATGAAGTAATTGTAGATCACATTGCATTAAGAAAGATAGAGATTAAAGACCAGGTTATTTATTTAAATGGACAGAAGATTAAATTCCGTGGTGTCAATCGACATGATTCTGATCCGGTTACTGGATTTACAATCAATCCGGAACAGATTACAACCGATCTTACGTTAATGAAGCAGCATAATTTTAATGCGATCCGTTCCAGCCACTATCCGAACGCACCATTTTTCTATGAAATGTGTGACAAGTATGGATTCATGGTAATAGATGAAGCAGATATTGAAGCTCATGGTCCATTTATGATCTACAGAAAAGAAGACACTGATTACAATCGGTTCAAACGATGGAATGAGAAGATTGCAGATGATCCGGTATGGGAAGAGGCAATCGTTGATCGCGTAAAACTCATGGTGGAACGTGACAAAAACCGTTTCTGTATTGTTATGTGGTCAATGGGAAATGAGAGTGCTTATGGCTGCAACTTTGAAAAAGCACTGGAATGGACAAAGAATTTTGATCCAGACCGTATCACACAATATGAGAGTGCAAGATACCGTAATTATGATGAAACATATGATTACAGCAATCTGGATGTGTACAGCCGGATGTACCCGGCGCTTTCCGAAATTCAGGAATATCTGGATAAAGATGGAAGCAAACCCTTCCTTTTGGTAGAGTACTGTCACAGCATGGGAAACGGACCTGGAGATTTTGAAGATTACTTCCAGATGATTCAGGATAATGATAAAATGTGCGGCGGCTTTGTCTGGGAATGGTGTGACCATGCGATTGCTCATGGAACTGCTGAGAATGGAAAGACTATATATGCTTATGGGGGCGACCATGGCGAAGAAATTCATGATGGCAACTTCTGTATGGATGGATTAGTATATCCGGACAGAACGGTACATACAGGACTTTTGGAATACAAGAATGTTTATCGCCCGGCAAGAGTTATTTCCTATAACAAAGAAAGCGGAGAACTGGTGCTTCATAACTACATGGATTTTGATGACTTGAAAGATTATGTGAAGATTAGTTATGAGCTGACACAGGATGGTCTTGTGATCAGCAAAGGCATACTTCCGGAGTTTTCTGTGGCACCACACGGGGAAGGAAAAACAAACCTGGAGATCAATGTTCCAGAGAATGGGAAATGTTATTTAAAACTTATTTACCATCTGAAAAAAGAATTGCCACTGTTGGATGAAGACCATATTCTTGGATTTGATGAAATTGAGGTAAGTAAAGAGGATACAAAATGTAAACTTGCAGAGAAATGGATACCAAAAACAGTAGTGGACTCTGAATTACAGGTAAATGAAAATGATACACAGATTCATATCAAGGGGCGTGAATTTGCTTATACCATAGACAAACGTACTGCACTCTTTACAGAGATGAAATTCGCAGGGCGGGAATACTTGAACCATCCGATGGAATTAAATATTTGGAGAGCTCCAACAGATAACGATATGTACATCAAGTCTGAATGGAAGAAAGCCCACTATGATAAGGCTTACACAAGAGCCTATACGACAGAGGTTGTGCAGGGAAAACATGGTGTGAAGATTACAAGCCATGCTTCCGTTGTGGCAGAGACAGTACAGAAGATTCTTGATGTGACGATTACATGGAAAATAGAAGCTGCTGGAAAGATTGATGCAGATATTGCAGTAACAAAAGACGATGAATTCCCGGATCTTCCGAGATTTGGTGTGAGGATGTTCCTGGATAAAAAACTTTCAGCTGTAAGATACTTTGGAATGGGACCACAGGAAAGTTATTGTGATAAACATCAGGCTGCGAGCCACGGTTTGTACCGGGCAGATGTAGGGGATTTACATGAGGACTATATCCGTCCACAGGAAAATGGAAGCCATTATGATTGTGAATATGTAGAGCTTAACAACAGCCGATATGGAATTGTGGCATCCGCAGAAAAGGCATTTTCATTCAATGCTTCTTATTATACACAGGAAGAACTTGAGAAGAAAACGCATAATTATGAACTGACAGAATCAGATAGTGTAGTATTTTGTGTTGACTACGCATTAAATGGCATTGGTTCTAATAGTTGTGGTCCAGTTGTATTGGATCAGTACCGATTTGATGATGTATTATTCCGGTTCCAGTTTACACTGATACCGTATGTAAAGGGATAATAAAGTTTCATGTAACCCGTAAACAAGGAAAGAGAGTCTGATTGTAATGTAAAGTCCGGATATACAGAGCAATCAGACAAAAACAGAGAAAAAAATATAATTAGACATCATACGGTTAGACATATTGAGATTCTAAGTGCGATGAAGATGAGGAGCAAAGAAATTCGATGGAAGAAAAAAAGTATTTGAAATGGTATAACAAAATTGGATACGGATCAGGTGATATTGCAGGTAATGTAGTCTATGCGTTCCTGACATCTTTTATGATGGTCTATCTGACGGACTCGGTAGGACTTGCTGCAGGTGTCGTGGGTACCCTGATTGCCGTATCAAAACTATTTGATGGTTTTACGGATATATTTTTTGGATCAATGATTGACAAAACACACAGTAAAATGGGAAAAGCGAAACCCTGGATGCTATATGGATACATTGGTTGTGCCATTACGCTGGTCTGCTGCTTTGCAGTACCAGTCAGCTTTGGAACAACGGCTAAATATGCATGGTTCTTTATTTCTTATACACTGTTAAATGGTGTGTTTTATACAGCAAACAATATTGCTTATTCAGCACTTACGTCACTGATTACAAAGAACAGCAAAGAGCGTGTACAGATGGGATCTTACCGTTTTATTTTTGCATTTTCAACAAGTCTTCTGATTCAGGCGATTACAGTTGGATTTGTAGATAAATGTGGTGGAGATGCTGCGGCATGGAGAACGGTTGCTATTATCTATGCAATCATTGGTCTGGTCGTAAATACGATTTCAGCACTTTCTGTTAAGGAACTTCCGGAGGAAGAACTTAATGAAGGAGAAGTAAAGAATGATAATGAAAAGTACGGAATGGTACAGGCATTCAAGCTTCTTGTTAAAAACAAATATTACATGATGATTTGTGGAACATATATTTTACAGCAGTTATATGGTGCCATGATTGGAGCTGGCATTTATTACATGACATGGGTACTGAAAAATAAGAATTTGTTTGGACAATTTGCATGGGCAGTAAATATTCCACTGATCATTGCCCTGATTTTCACACCGACATTAGTTGGTAAGTGGAAAGGTATGTATAAACTGAACTTAAGAGGTTATGTCTTAGCAGTCATCGGTAGAGCACTTGTTGTTGTTGCAGGATATATGGGCAGTGTTCCGCTGATGATGGCATTTACAGCTCTTGCAGCCTTAGGTCAGGGACCATGGCAGGGAGATATGAATGCAGTTATCGCATCTTGCTCTGAATACACTTATCTTACGCAGGGAAAGAGAATTGACGGAACGATGTACTCTTGTACTTCTCTTGGTGTAAAAATCGGTGGAGGTATTGGAACCGCTGTTGTTGGATGGATGCTTGAGTTCAGTGGATATGTCGGAACAAATGCAACTCAGCCACAGTCTGCACTTGATATGATGCAGTTCATGTATCTTTGGCTTCCGTTAATCTTTGATGTATTGATTATGTTTGCACTTTCAAGAATGAATGTAGAAGATGCAAATAAAAAACTGAAAGCAGAAAAAGGAATTGCTGCAGATGAAGTAACAGATGCATTAGACATAAATTAGAATTGACAGGAGAAAGCGTTGTCTGGTCGTTGCTCGATGAGACAGTGCTTTTTTCTATATATAAAGTGATAGAACTGTATTTTGAAAATAAAAAAGGACCACTTCATTTTTGTGAAATGGCCTTAAGAAAATATTCAGTTTTCACAAAATAGTCCTTTTAGTATTTATACATGGTAAGGATGCTCAAAATATTCAGTGTAGAATACTAAAAGGTCATTCAGATATTTTTTTAGGTTGCTCATTTGCAATTCCTCCTTTCCTTATTTACAAGTTGATTATAAGATAGGTGTAAAAGGATTGCTTGCCAAATCGAAAGAAGATATAGACAAATGTTGCAAAGGGGAGTATTTCATGCAGTTAAAATATGTTGACACAAAAGAGGAGATCATAGCAATAAATAGGAAGTCAAAACATATTGAACCACATCTTCATAATGCACTGGAGATCGTTTGTGTAACAAGTGGAGCATTAGAACTTGGTGTCGGACAGGAACTATACCATATGGAAAAAGGAGATATAGGCTTTGTATTTCCAGATGTTATTCATCACTATCAGGTACTGACACCCGGTGTAAATAAAGCGACTTATCTGATTGCATCGCCATTTACGATAGCCAAATTTGCAGATATCATGCAATCCATGGCTCCTGAATACCCAATCATCAAAGCGGAAAAGGTTGAACCGGAGGTATATAGGGTTATAAATGCAATTTTAGAGACAGAACAGTCGGATATTACTGTTGCACAGGCATATCTTCAAATTGTGTTGGCACGCTGCATAGGAAAATTAAATTTGGTAGAAAAGAGTAATGTGGGGAGCAACGATCTTATTTACCAGACAGTTTCCTATATATCAGCAAATTTTAAGAAGAAGTTTTCTCTGGAAGAGATGGCAAAAGATCTGGGGGTGAGCAAATATGTTTTATCCAGACTCTTTTCCAAAACATTCCATAGAAACTTTAATCAATATCTTAACGATGCAAGGCTGAACTATGCATGCCATCGTTTGGAAAATACGAGTGATTCTATTACAAACATTTGTCTGGATAGTGGATTTGAAAGTCAGAGAACATTTAACCGAGTATTTAAAGAAAGATATAAAATATCACCAAGTGATTATCGAAGTACTTGTGTGAAAGAGATGTTGTCATAAAAGGTTCTGTTGATCGAAATATTTACTTTGATTTTACAGTGCTATGTATTTGATTTCATGTGTGGATGATATAATATAAAAATATTTGTAGAAAAAAGAGTTTTATTCTATTATGAAAAGAATAAGGTGTATTCTAAAGAAAAATAGAAAAAATGAAAAAGGTGCTTGACATCGACAAACAGTCCTGATATACTTTATGACTGTTGCGACGAACGAAAGCAACACGGATTTCTGAAAAGAAATTCAAAAAATAAAAAAATGCTTGACACGAGCCGAAAGTTCTGATAAACTAATGAACTGTTGCTGCGAGTGATAAGCAACCGGGTTTCGAAAGAAGCTTGAAAATAAAATAAAAAAGTTCTTGACAAACAGAACTGCTTATGATAAACTAAATAAGCTTTCTGACAAACAGAACAAATGTTCTTCAAAAGAAATGCTTCTTAAGAAGAACAGCACCTTGACAAATAAACAGTAATGCAACCCTGAAAATTCCAAACAGAACAAAAGTTCTGAGAGAAATTTCAGAGAACAAAAACCTAAAACAACAGTAGAACGGTAAAATTAGCTAGACTGATTTTGACCGGACAAACTTAAACATGAAGTTTGATCCTGGCTCAGGATGAACGCTGGCGGCGTGCCTAACACATGCAAGTCGAACGGGTCATGGATGAAGTTTTCGGATGGATTTAAAACAGCTTAGTGGCGGACGGGCAGTAATGCGGGTAACCTGCCACACTGGGGATAACAGTTAGAAATGGCTATACCGCATAGGCGCACGTTCCGCAGGGAACAGTGTGAAAACTCCGGTGGTGGAGATGGTCCGAATCACTAGCCGTTACGGGGTAACGGCCCACAAAGCGACGATCAGTAGCCGACCTGAAGGGTGAACGGCCACATTGGACTGAGACACGGCCCAGACTCCTACGGGAGGCAGCAGTGGGGAATATTGCGCAATGGGGGCAACCCTGACGCAGCAATACCGCGTGAGTGAAGAAGGTTTTCGGATCGTAAAGCTCTGTTATTGGGGAAGAAAACATGACGGTACCCAATGAGGAAGTCCCGGCTAACTACGTGCCAGCAGCCGCGGTAATACGTAGGGGACAAGCGTTGTCCGGAATGACTGGGCGTAAAGGGCGCGTAGGCGGTCTATTAAGTCTGATGTGAAAGGTACCGGCTCAACCGGTGAAGTGCATTGGAAACTGGTAGACTTGAGTATTGGAGAGGCAAGTGGAATTCCTAGTGTAGCGGTGAAATGCGTAGATATTAGGAGG